>NZ_JBEYVW010000030.1:0-74839 GCF_040644175.1 Streptomyces sp. NPDC047017
GCGCCTCGAAGAACCTCGCCTTCAGCACCTCAAAATCCACGATCCCCGCAACCCCCTGAAGTCCAGGGTGTTGCGGGGATCAGTAGAACCCGCCCTCGTACGGCGGGGCCCCGTCGCGTCTGTGTGGCGCCCGGCGGTTCAGGAGCCGAGGCGTTCCCGGCGGACCGAATACACCACGAAGCCGGCGCCGACCGCGAGGAAGAGCGAGCCGCCTATGACATAGGGGGTGGTGTCGATGCTTCCGGTGTCGGCGAGTTCGGTGCCGCCCGGGACGCCGAGCGCGTTCGCGGACCCGGACCCGGACTCAGATCCGGACCCGGCCCCGGACCCGGATCCAGAACCAGTCTCGCTCCCGGCCGCCGCCGGCTCGGCCTGCCGCCCGGCGCCGGTGTCCCTCCCCGCCGCGCCCGCCGCGCCCACCGCCGGGTCGGCGGCCCGGCCCTGCTGGGTGAGGTGTCCCGCCGGCGCCGAGTCGGCCACCGTTCTCGCCGGTGTGCCCCCCGTCGCGCTCGCGGAGGGGACGAACCACAGGGCGCCCAGCAGGGTGCCCGCGGCGGTGGCGGTCAGCAACGTACGGCGAGCGGATGACACGGAATATCGATCCCCTTGTGGCGCTGGCGAATTGGCCGTGTGGGGCGATCGTAGTGAACGTCACGGGTCACGGGAAAGTCACGGGAGGTTTGAACTGCGGACCGGGTCCGGGACCGCCGTAGAACATCACGGTATGTACGGATTCGTACGCGCCGAGCGGGGACGCGCGCCGCTGTGACGGACGACACCGTCCCGGAACCGGCGCTTCCGGCGGGCCGGTCCGTACCCCCCGGCGGATCACCGGAGGGCTGCCGCGGCGCATGTCCGGGCCCGCCCTGGGCAGCACCCGGGGAGTGGACCCGACCCCCGCCGGCCCGCGCCCGCAGCCGCCGAGGATGATGGCGAAGGGCCCGGGGACGTGGTGAGGCCCACACCTGTGCGCCCTGGGGAACGGGACGAAACGGTCGTAGCGTTGATGATTCGCGACGGGGGATTCGAGGGGTCTTGGGGATTTCGGCAACGATGGAGAAGCGTGTGATGACGAACAGTAAGCGGCGCAGGGCCCTGATGGCCTCGTCCGCACTGCTCGGCGGTGTACTGGTGCTCTCGGCCTGTTCCGGCAGCAGCAACGCGGCCGGCGGGGACGGCGGCGACAGCACTTCGCAGGCCAAGGCCGACAAGGCGGCGGCCCAGGAGTCGTCGGAGGCGCAGATCAAGATCACGCCGGCGGACGGCTCGGACAACGCCTCCATCAACAACTCCGCCGCCGTCACCGTGGCCCAGGGCACGCTGACGCAGGTCGCGATGACCACGGCCGACGGCAAGGCCGTCCAGGGCCAGATATCGGCGGACAAGACGAGCTGGAAGCCCAGCACCCAGCTGAGCCGCTCCACCACCTACAAGGTCGCCGCCACCGCCACCGACGGCAAGGGCCGCGCGGCGCACGAGAACGCCTCGTTCACCACAGTCGCCCCGGCGCACAGCTTCATCGGCTCCTTCACGCCGGACAACGGCACCACCGTCGGCGTGGGCATGCCCGTCTCGATCAACTTCGACAAGGCGATCACGAACAAGGCGGCCGTCCAGAAGGGCATCACCGTCTCCTCCTCCAGCGGCCAGGAGGTCGTCGGGCACTGGTTCGGCGCCAACCGCCTCGACTTCCGCCCCGAGCAGTACTGGAAGGAAGGCTCCACCGTCACCCTGAAGCTCAACCTCGACGGCGTGCAGGGCGCCCAGGGCGTCGTCGGCGTCCAGCAGAAGACGGTCACCTTCCACGTCGGCCGCAATCAGGTCTCCTACGTCGACGCGAAGACCAAGCAGATGAAGATCACGCAGGACGGCCGGACCGTCAAGACGATCCCGATCTCCGCCGGTTCGCCCGACCACACCACGTACGAGGGCCAGATGGTGATCTCCGAGAAGTTCACCCAGACCCGGATGAACGGCGCCACGGTCGGCTTCAAGGACTCCGACGGCAAGGGCGAGTACGACATCAAGGACGTACCGCACGCCATGCGCCTGACCAGCTCCGGCACCTTCATCCACGGCAACTACTGGGGCGCGCCGTCCGTCTTCGGCGGCGCCAACACCAGCCACGGCTGTGTGGGCCTGCAGGACAAGAAGGGCGCGAGCGACCCGAGCACCCCGGCCGCGTGGTTCTACAACCACACGCTGATCGGTGACATCGTGGTCGTGCAGCACACCGGCGACAAGACCGTCTCCCCGGACAACGGCCTCAACGGCTGGAACATGAGCTGGACGCAGTGGAAGGCCGGCTCCGCCGCCTGATCCGCCCCGCCCCGCCCGCCGGCGCCGCCCTCCCGCAGGGCGGCGCCGGTTTTTTCGCACCGCCCACCGGGCACCGGCCACCCGTGCTGTCCCGCCTGCCGCCGGGTGTCCCGTACCGCCGCCGGGGTTTCCCGTACCGTCGCCGGGCTTCTCATCCTTCTCTTATTCCGGGCTTATCCCTTCATCACGGTGCGTCCCTAACTTACGGCCATGTTCTTCACCTACCTGAGGCGCGAGTTGCGCCGCCGCAGAAAGGCGGCCCTCGTCGTCGCCTCCGGTCTCGCGCTGGGTATCGCCCTGGTCATCGTGGTCACCTCCGTGTCCAGCGGCATGAGCAAGGCACAGGACAAGGTCCTCCAGTCGCTGTACGGGCTCGGCACCGACATGACCGTCACCAAGGCGGCCACGCCCCCCACCGGGGACTCCCAGCGCCCGCGCTTCAAGTTCGGTGCGAAGGGCGACGGCGACAGCGGCACCCAGAGCAGCGACATGGTCCGGGTGCAGGGCTTCACCACCCTGCCCGCCACCACGGTGACCCAGGTCGCCGGGCAGAAGGGCGTCGCGGCCGCCGTCGGCGGGCTCAGCCTCGACGTGGTCAAGGTCGACGGCCAGTTCACCCGCGGCCAGTTCCGGATGCAGAACGGCGGCGGCCAGGGCGGCCGGCGCGGCGGCCAGTCCACCCCGCAGGGCACGGTCCAGGGCGGCGGCGCCGACTTCGACGTCAACCAGTACACGGTCTACGGCGCCGACGTCACCCAGCCCGCGCTCGGCCCGCTGACCTCCTCGAAGGTCACCAGCGGCCGTACCTTCAAGACCACCGAGACCGACGCGAAGGTCGTCGTCGCCGATTCCGCGTACGCCCAGGAGAAGAAGCTCTCGGTCGGCTCCACGGTCACCATCAAGAACGTGAAGTACCAGGTGATCGGCATCGCGACGGCCACCAGCGGGGACGCGGCGGCCAACCTCTACTTGCCGCTGGAGCAGGCGCAGGCCCTCAGCGGCGACAAGGACAAGGTCACCACCGTCTACGTCAAGGCGGCCGACTCCCAGCAGATCGCCTCCGTCAAGAGCGCCGTCCAGAAGAACGTCCCGGGGACCACGGTCACCACCTCCGCCGACCTGGCCAAGACCGTCTCCGGCTCGCTGTCCACCGCCTCCGGCCTGGCCGAGAACGTCGGCAAGTGGCTGTCCATCGCGGTGCTCGTGGCCGCGTTCCTGGTCGCCGGGCTGCTGACCTCCTCGGCGGTCTCCCGCCGGGTGCGCGAGTTCGGCACGCTCAAGGCGCTGGGCTGGAAGTCCGGCCGGGTGACCGGGCAGGTCGTCGGCGAGGCCGTCGTCAACGGCCTGGTCGGCGGTGTCCTCGGCATCGCACTCGGCCTGGCGGGCGCGTACACGGTGACCGCGGTCAGCCCGAGCCTCCAGGCGCAGCTCGGCGGCTCCGGCGGCGGGACGGGCGGCGGCTTCGGCGGCCACGGAGGCGGCTTCGGCGGGGGCGGTGGCTTCGGCGGCGGCGGGTTCGGCCGGCAGGCCGCGAAGTCCCTCGACGTCTCGCTCACCGCGCCGGTCAGCCTCACCACCATCGCCGTCGCGGTCGGCCTGGCCGTGGCCGGCGGACTGATCGCGGGCGCGTTCGGCGGCTGGCGCGCCTCGCGGCTGCGGCCGGCCGACGCGCTGCGGCGCGTCGAATAGCGGCCGCCCGGCCCGCCCTCCCCACTCATCCCAGGAGCTGTTCCACCATGTACGAACTCCGAGGCGTCACCAAGCGCTACACCCGCGGCAAGGAAGCCGTCCACGCCCTCGACGGCGTCGACCTGACCATCGGTGACGGCGACCGCCTGGTCATCCAGGGCCCCACCGGCGGCGGCAAGTCCACGCTGCTGCAGATGCTCGGCGGGCTGGACCGGCCCACCTCCGGCGAGGTCGTGCTGGACGGCACCGACCTGGCCAGGCTGCCCGAGGCCCGGCTGACCCGGGTGCGCAGCGAGAACATCGGCTTCGTCTTCCAGTCCTTCAACCTGATACCGACGCTGACCGCGCAGGAGAACGTCGAGACCGCCCTCGTACCCCTCGGCGTGAAGGCCAAGGACCGGCGCGAGCGGGCCGCCGAGGCGCTGTCCTCGGTCGGGCTCGGCGAACGGCTCGGACACCTGCCCGGCGAGATGTCCGGCGGCCAGCAGCAGCGCGTCGCCATCGCCCGCGCGCTGGTCAAGCAGCCCAAGGTGCTGCTCGCCGACGAACCCACCGGCAACCTGGACGAGTCGACCCGCGACGAGATCATGGCCGTACTCGAACGCCTGTGGGAGGAGCGCGGGCTGACGTTCGTCATGGTCACCCACGACTCCGCCCTGGCCCGCAAGGCGCCGCGCCTGGTGACCATCCGCAAGGGCCGCGTCACGGTCAAGGAGAACGCGCAGGCGTAGCCGAACGGGACCGAGGCCGCCCCCGGTTGAGGTGTCCCCCCGGGGGCGTGCGGAGGAACGGGGGACCGGCGGTCAGGGGGCCGTCCGGGACGGGCCGGGCGCCGCGTCCGCGCCCCAGCTCGCCAGCAGGCGCAGCGCGTCCGCCGACGCCGAGCCCGGCTCGGCGTGGTACACGATCAGGGACTGGTCGGCGTCGTCGGCCAGCTTGAACGTCTCGTACCGGAGGGTCAGCTCGCCGGCCAGCGGATGCCGCAGCCGCTTGACGCCGTGGCCCTTCTCCCGGACCTCGTGCGCCGCCCACAGCCGCCGGAAGTCCTCGCTCTTGACCGAGAGTTCACCGACCAGCGCCGAGAGCCGCGGGTCCTCCGGATAGCAGCCGGCCTCCATGCGCAACGCCCGGACGACGTCGACCGCCTTCTGCTCCCAGTCGATGTACAGCTCGCGGTATCCGGGGCTGAGGAAGACCAGCCGCGCCCAGTTGCGCTCCGGTGCCGGCAGCCGCTCCCAGTCGCCGAAGACGGCCGTCGCCAGCCGGTTCCAGGCCAGCAGCTCCGAGCGGCGGCCGACGATGTAGGCCGGCACCCCGTCCATCGTGTCCAGCAGCTGCCGCAGCGAGGCGCGCACCTGCTGGGTCGGCGCGGTCTGCTTCTTCTTGTGCTTGGGCTTGGCCAGATGGGTCAGATGCGCGTGCTCGGCGTCGCTCAGCCGCAGCGCGCGGGCGATGGAGTCCAGGACCTCCGCCGACACATTGCGGCCGTTGCCCTGCTCCAGGCGCGTGTAGTACGCCACCGACACCCCGGCCAGCTGCGACAGCTCCTCGCGGCGCAGCCCGGGCACCCGGCGCCGGCACCCGTAGTGCGGCAGCCCGACGTCCTCCGGCCGCAGCCGGGCCCGGCGGGTGCGCAGGAACTCGCTCAGCTCGGCCCGGCGGTCCAGACCGGCACCGGTGTCCGGACCTGCGCCGGTGGCCGGTCCGGTGCCGCTGTCCGGACCGGCGCCCGTCGCGGGGTCCTGCCGGGGGCTGTCGGGCTGTTCGTCCATACCTCCAGTATCCGTGGTCGTACGCACGGCAGCCTGACCCCGTCAGTAGTAGGACCAGCGAGCGTACGCAAGGCCGTGACCTGGGTGGATGTCGCCCGGCGGGGCACTCTGGAAGGGTGCCGGGCCGGACAGGCGGCCGGGCACGGCAACCGCTAGGAGAATCCTCGTCATGACCACTGTCGCCGCATACGCCGCACCCGCAGCGAAGGCGCCGCTGGAGCGCACCACCATCGAGCGCCGTCCGGTCGGCGAGTTCGATGTGCTGATCGACATCAAGTTCACCGGTATCTGCCACTCGGACATCCACCAGGCCCGCGAGGGCTGGGGCGAAGCGATCTTCCCGATGGTCCCCGGCCACGAGATCGCGGGCGTGGTCTGCGAGGTCGGGCCCGGCGTCACCCGGTACGCCGTGGGCGACCGCGTGGGCGTCGGCTGCATGGTCGACTCCTGCCAGGAGTGCGACAACTGCCGGGCCGGCCTGGAGCAGTACTGCGACCAGCGCCCCGTCTGGACGTACAACGCGGTCGGCAAGGACGGCGAGCCGACCTACGGCGGCTACGCCCAGCAGATCGTCGTGGACGAGAAGTTCGTCGTCCGCGTCCCCGACGGGCTCGCCCTGGACGTGGCCGCCCCGCTGCTGTGCGCCGGCATCACCACGTACTCGCCGCTCAAGCACTGGGACATCGGTCCCGGCAAGAAGGTCGCGGTCGTCGGCTTCGGCGGGCTCGGCCACATGGGAGTCAAGATCGCGCACGCGCTCGGCGCGGAGGTGACCGTGCTCTCCCAGTCCCTGCGCAAGAAGGACGACGGGCTGAAGCTGGGCGCCGACCACTACTACGCCACCAGCGACCCGGCCACGTTCGAGCAGCTCAAGGGCGGCTTCGACCTGATCCTCAACACCGTCTCGGCCCCGCTGGACTTCCCCGCCTTCCTGTCGCTGCTGCGCACGGGCGGCGCGATGGTGAACGTGGGCCTGCCCGAGGAGCCGGTCCAGGTCCCGCTCGCCGCGCTGTTCGGCAACCGGCGCAACCTGACCAGCTCCAACATCGGCGGTATCGCCGAGACCCAGGAGATGCTGGACTTCTGCGCCGAGCACGGCCTGGGCGCCGAGATCGAGCTGATCGGCGCCGCCGAGATCAACGAGGCGTACGAGCGGGTGGTGGCCAGCGACGTGCGCTACCGCTTCGTGATCGACATCGCGACGATCTGACCGCCGCGCCTCACTGGGGCAGGGTGGCCGGGCTGCCGCCGTTCGCCTCGTAGCCGGCGACCGCGAGGGCCCGGTAGACGGCGAACTCGGCGGCCGGGTCCTGCGACAGTATCCACGGCAGCGCGCCCACGTGGCCGTCGACGTGGAGGAGCTGGTCCATGGCCTCGGCCCAGCGCTCGGAGCGGACCAGGAAGAACACCAGCAGATGGCGGACGTGCGCCGCCACCGGGTCGCCGGGGCGGGCCGCGTGGAGCGCGTGCAGCGCGCCGTGCACCGCCTTGGTGACGACCTCGCTCTGGTAGAAACCGCGGACCAGATTCACCTCGGGAAGGTGCTCGAAGACCGCGAACAGCGGCAGGGCGGCCAGCAGCGAGCCCCGCGGGGCGCGGGCCGCGGCGGCCTGGGCGAACTCCATCGCCTGCTGCCGCGAGCCCTGCCACTTCTCGCACCAGTAGTGCAGGGCCGCCAGGTGCGCGCCCATGTGAGCCGGCGCGCGGTCGAGGATCTTCAGCCAGAGGTGCTCGAACTGCTGCCGCTCGTACGCCAGTCCGCGGGCCACCGACAGCTCGGCGATGTACGGGACCGGGTCGCCCGGCGCCGCCGACGCGGCCCGGCCGCAGGCGTCCCGGGCCTCCTCCATGATGATCCGGAACTCGTCGGTGCCCGGCGTCGCCGTGCGCCACGCCTGCTGCACCAGGAACTCGGCGTGCACGGCCGCGCCGCCCGCGTCCTCGGGCTGCTCGGCCCGCCACACCCGCAGCCACTGCCCGCCGGGCGTCTCGTGCACCCCGCCCGGCCGCTGCCCCAGCTCCAGCGCGGCGGCCCCGGCGAACGCCTGCACGCGCTGCCAGCGCACCTCGCCCTCCGCCTCGGTGCCCGCGAGCAACTGGGCGGCCGCGCGGTAGTCCTGGGTGCGCTGCACCAGGTCCAGCACGTCGAGGAGGTCCTGGTCGGGGCCGGGCATCCGGACGTCCAGCTCCTCCGTCGGCACGAAACCGTAGGTCGCCGGGTCCGCGGCGTCCGGGTGCCCCGGCGGCACCTGCTCGATGACGCCCCGCCCGCGCCGGAGGAACGGAAGCAGCACGAAGCCCAGCAGGACCACCGCCGTCAGGACCCAGAGAATCTCCATGCCTCAAGCGAACCAGACGCCCCCGACAATTGGCGAACCTGCGCCCGAGCCTGTGGATAACCCCGCCCGGGCACGGCACCGCGGCCCGATGCGGCCCGATGCTGCCCGATGCGGCCCGATGCTGCCCGGTGCGTCCCGGCGGCGGGTGTGACGGCAGCATGACGTCCGGCGCCCGCAGGCCGCATGCGGCCGCCACCGGGGCCCTCGGCGCACTACGCTCAAGCCCATGAGCGACAGGCACATCAGTCAGCACTTCGAGACCCTCGCGATCCACGCGGGCAACACCGCCGATCCCCTCACCGGCGCGGTCGTCCCGCCGATCTACCAGGTCTCGACCTACAAGCAGGACGGCGTGGGCGGTCTGCGCGGCGGCTACGAGTACAGCCGCAGCGCCAACCCCACCAGGACCGCCCTCGAAGAGAACCTCGCCGCCCTGGAGGGCGGCCGCCGGGGCCTCGCGTTCGCGTCCGGACTGGCGGCCGAGGACTGCCTGCTGCGCACGCTGCTCACCCCGGGCGACCACGTGGTCATCCCGAACGACGCCTACGGCGGCACGTTCCGCCTGTTCGCCAAGGTCGTCTCGCGGTGGGGCGTGGAATGGTCGGTCGCCGACACCAGCGACCCGGCCGCCGTACGGGACGCCGTCACCCCGAGGACCAAGGTCATCTGGGTGGAGACCCCCTCCAACCCGCTGCTCGGCATCACCGACATCGCGGCCGTCGCCCAGGTCGCCCGGGACGCGGGCGCCCGGCTCGTCGTCGACAACACCTTCGCCACGCCCTACCTCCAGCAGCCGCTGGTCCTCGGCGCCGACGTGGTCGTGCACTCGCTGACCAAGTACATGGGCGGCCACTCCGACGTCGTCGGCGGCGCGCTGATCACCGGCGACGCCACGCTCGGCGACGAACTGGCGTACCACCAGAACGCCATGGGCGCCGTCGCCGGACCGTTCGACTCCTGGCTGGTGCTGCGCGGCACCAAGACCCTCGCGGTGCGCATGGACCGGCACAGCGACAACGCCACGAAGATCGCCGACATGCTCACCCGGCACGCGCGCGTGACGAGCGTCCTGTACCCGGGACTGCCCGGCCACCCCGGTCACGAGGTCGCCGCCAAGCAGATGAAGGCGTTCGGCGGCATGGTGTCCTTCCGGGTCGAGGGCGGCGAGGAGGCGGCCGTCGAGGTCTGCGACCGCGCCAAGGTGTTCACGCTCGGCGAGTCCCTGGGCGGCGTCGAGTCCCTGATCGAGCACCCCGGACGCATGACCCACGCCTCCGCGGCCGGCTCCGCCCTGGAGGTCCCCGCCGACCTCGTCCGCCTGTCGGTCGGCATCGAGAACGTCGACGACCTGCTGGAGGACCTGCAGCAGGCCCTCGGCTAGGACGGTTCCGGCCGGGGGACATGGGGGGCCGGGGTGGGTTCAGGCCGAGAGGCGGCCGCCCCGGTCCTCCGGACCCGCCCAGTCCTGCGAGTGCCGGGGCCGCTCACCGGCGACCGGGCGGAGCAGGGGGCCCGCCAGCAGCCACAGTCCCGCCCAGACACCGCCCATCGTCAGGGCGGCGTGTCCTTCCGCACGGCCGGAGGACGAGAGCGCCGCGCCGAGGATCAGCAGGCCGACGGCCACGGCCGCCGAACCGCCGGCCAGGATCCAGCGGGTGCGCGGCTTCCAGCCGTTGGCGTGCGGGGATTTCTCGTACGTCTTGCGCAGCGCACCGCGTATTCCGTGCCTGCGTTCCCTGAACCCCCAGACGATCCAGAGCATGAACCCGACCAGGTTGAGGAGCATCCCGGCGTTCAGGATGCCGTCCAGCCACAGCACGTGCGTGTAGTCGATGAATCTTCCCGCGCCGGTCTCCACCGCTGCGATCTCCATGGCGGACGGGTTGCCCCGGAGCCACGGAGGTACCGCTTCCGTATGCGCGGATCGCGACACGCGGCCCCGACGCCCCGGGGGCACCGGGGGCACCGGGCCTCACCAGTCCGTCACCTGCGGAGTCGTCTGCGACGGTGGCTCCACCCAGGGCCGTACGGTCAGGGCCCAGACCGTGAAGGCGAGGACCGCGGCGCACAGGAGCAGCCACAGCGTGCGGCGGGCCAGGGCGCGGCGGCGCAGCATGCGGCCGCCGCGGCGCACGGCCTCGTCGTACAGCCCGGCGGGCACCTGGGGCGCCGCCTGCTCCAGGATGCGCCGGGCCGCCGCCTCGCGCTCCGCCCTGTTCACGCTCCGCCTCCCCTCACGCGCCCGCGCCCGATCCCGCGCCGGCCTTCGCGCCGGCGCCCGCCTTCGGGCCCGCGCCCGCTTCCGCGCCCGCCACCGCCGGGGCGGACGGTGGCGCGGACCGCGCGGACGGCGCGGGCGGATGCGCCAGCAGGCCGAGCGCGCGGTCGCACAGCACGCGGACGCGTTCCGGCGGCAGGCCCAGCAGGGCCGCCGTCTGCTCCTCGGCGACCCCCTCGTACAGCCTGAGCACGACGACCAGGCGCGCCTGCGGAGCCAGCCCGGCCAGGACACCGGGCAGCCGGTGGCGGGCACCGGCCCGCACGCCGTGCCGGTGCCAGGCCTCGCGGGCGAACCGGCCCGCCAAGAGCTGACGGGCCCGCTCGTAGGGGTCCTCGCCGCGCAGCCCGTCCCAGCACGCGTACGTGTGCGCCAGGGACAGGGTCAGCAGGCGCCGCGCGCGCGGGTTGGCGTCCGGGGCCTCGGCGGTGAGCAGCGTGGCGGTGTGCAGCAGCCGTCCGCCCGCGCCCGCGACGAACGCCTCGAACTCCCGGGCCCGGCGAGCACCTCGCCGCCCCTGCCGTTCTCGCACCACGCCTCCCCCAAGGCCGACCGTGGAACGGGACCCGGCGCGCACACGGGCGACGGAAACCTCGTGCGGCGGGACCCCGGGTCTCATATCAGGCCAGGGGCGGCCCGCCGGTCAAGACTCGCGCGGCGGTCGGTGCGCGCCGGTGCGCCGCAGGACGCGGGGACCGGGCGCCCCGGTGCGGCTCAGGAGGCCGGTCCGGCTTCCGGTCCCGGCTCCGCGGCCGAGGTGCCCGGAGAGGTCTGGCGAGCGGAGAGGGCGTGGTTGAAGCGGGTCAGCAGGGAGCAGAAGGCCTCGCGCTCCTGCGGCGTCCAGCCCTCGGTCAGCTCGTCCATCAGCCGGCGCCGGGAGGAGCGCACCTCCTCCAGGCGCGCCGCCCCGCGCGGGGACAGCTGCAGCACCACGGCCCGCCCGTCCTCCGGATGCGAGGTGCGCTTGACCAGCCCGGTGTCCACGAGCGGCGCCACCTGCCGGGTGACCGTGGAGGAGTCGATGCCCATGCCCGAGGCGAGCGCCTTGACACCCATCGGGCCCTCCTTGTCGAGGCGGTTGAGCAGCAGGTAGGCGGCGCGGTCCATGGTGTTGCGCACCTGCCCGACGCCGCCGAGCCGGGTCTGTTCCGCCCGGCGGGCGAACAGCGCCACCTCGTGCTGGAGGGTGTCGAGGAGACCGGGGTCACCGACGGTCGTCATGTCCATCGACATTTCAGGTGTTGTGGGCATGGCCGGGGGCTCGCTTCTGAAGAGCTGCTGGGTTGGGGGACAGGGTACGCGGCCCGGCCATGAGGCGTACCGGCGCTGCGCGAACCGGTCTCGCGGGTTGGTCACAGCGGTCCCGCACGGCCGTGAACTGCGAGACTCGACCCATGAGCTACGGCACCACCGGCGCCCCCTCGTCCGTCACCCTGGACGACGTGCTGGGCGCCCAGAAGATGCTCTCACCGGTGGCGCGGGTGACCGCGATGGAGAGCAGCAGACACCTGTCCCAGCTGGTGGGCGCGCCCGTACACCTCAAGTGCGAGAACCTCCAGCGCACCGGTTCGTTCAAGCTGCGCGGCGCCTACGTGCGGATCGCCGGGCTGCTGCCCGAGCAGCGGGCCGCCGGTGTGGTGGCTGCCAGCGCCGGCAACCACGCGCAGGGCGTCGCCCTCGCCTCCGCGCTGCTCGGCGTGCACGCCACCGTGTTCATGCCCAGAGGCGCCCCGCTGCCCAAGATCAGCGCGACCCAGGACTACGGCGCCGAGGTGCGGCTGCACGGCCAGGTCGTCGACGAGACGCTGACCGCCGCCCAGGAGTACGCCGCCGAGACCGGCGCCGTCTTCATCCACCCCTTCGACCACCCCGACGTCATCGCCGGCCAGGGCACCGTCGGCCTGGAGATCCTCGAACAGTGCCCGCAGGTGCGCACCATCGTCGTCGGCATCGGCGGCGGCGGACTCGCGGCCGGTATCGCGGTCGCGGTCAAGGCGCTGCGGCCGGACGTGCGGATCGTGGGTGTGCAGGCGGCGGGCTCGGCGGCGTATCCGCCCTCGCTGGCCGCCGGACGGCCGGTGGCGATCGAGCACCCGACGACGATGGCCGACGGCATCCGGGTCGGCCGGCCCGGCGACGTGCCGTTCGGCCTCGTCGAGGAGCTGGTCGACGAGGTGCGCACGGTCGGCGAGGACCAGCTCTCCGCCGCGCTGCTGCTGTGCCTGGAGCGGGCCAAGCTGGTCGTGGAACCGGCCGGGGCGAGCCCGGTGGCCGCGCTGCTGGGCGGCGCGGGCGCGGACAGCGGCATCGAGGGCCCGGTCGTGGCGGTGCTGTCGGGTGGCAACGTCGATCCGGTGCTGCTCCAGCGCGTGCTGCGGCACGGCATGTCGGCGCAGGGCCGCTACCTGGCGGTCCGGCTGCGCCTGACGGACCGGCCGGGTGCGCTGGCCACCCTGCTCGGGGTGCTGTCGGCGGTCGACGCCAACGTCCTGGACGTCAGCCACGTACGGACCGACCCGCGGCTCGGGCTCAGCGAGGCCGAGGTGGAACTGCACCTGGAGACCAAGGGCCCGGCGCACTGCGCCGAGGTCGGCCACGCGCTGCGCGAGGCCGGTTACCCGGTCATCGACTGAGACGGGTACGGGTACGGCCTCGGGTGCGGGTACGGCCTCGGGTACGGGTACGACGAAGCCCCCGGTGCTCCGTGCGGGGCGCCGGGGGCGGTCAGGAGCCGTACGGCGGCTCAGCCGTTGTAGGGCTCGGCCTTGAGGATCTTCACCGAGGCCTTCTTGCCGTTGGGCAGCTCGTACTCCGCGTCCTCGCCGACCTTGTGGCCGATCACGCCGGAGCCCAGCGGGGACTGCGGGGAGTAGGTCTCGATGTCGGCGCTCGCGTACTCGCGCGAGGCCAGCAGGAAGCTGAGGGTGTCGTCCTCGTCACCGTCGAAGGCGATCGTGACGACCATGCCGGGCGCGACCGCGCCGTCCGTGGAGGCCGGGGCCTCGCCGACCTGGGCGTTCTCCAGGAGCTGGGTCAGCTGGCGCACGCGCAGCTCCTGCTTGCCCTGCTCCTCCTTGGCCGCGTGGTACCCGCCGTTCTCGCGCAGGTCGCCCTCCTCGCGCGCGGCCGCGATCTTGGCGGCGATCTCCGTGCGCGCAGGACCAGTAAGGTACTCAAGCTCGTCCTTGAGCTTGTTGTACGCCTCCTGGGTCAGCCAGGTGACGTTCTCGCTGGTCTGGGTCACAGGTGCTCCTCGTTGGTACTGGGAATACAAATCATCGCCCTACCAAGAAGAATGTTCCCTCGCGGAAGGGCGAAACCACGAGCCTAACAATTCAGCGGCGAAAGGGGGAGGACATAAGCCATCAGAATCACGTCAGCGCAGGTCAGCCGCGTCAGTCGGCGTGGCAGCCCAGCAGCTCGCCGGTGGTGCCCCGGGACGTGGTCCGCAGGGTGAGGATCTTGTCGACCTGCTTGGCGTGCTGGTCGAAGCGGAAGTCCGCGCGGCCCACCTCGTCGCCGTCGGCCGCCTGTGAGCGCAGCGTGCAGTAGCCGTGCGCGTCGGCGTCCTTGTGGACCTCCAGATGGATCTGCACCTCGTCGTCCGCCGTCTGGAACGAGACGACCTGTGCGCTGATCTCGCTCTGGCCCACATAGTGGTAGGCGAAGTAACCGACCAGGACGAGCAGCAGCGCGCCGAGGACGGCGGCCGCGATCTTGAGCTTGTGGTCGGCGCGGTCGTCCCCCGAGCGGCCGTAACGGCCCTCGGGCAGCCGGGTGCTCGCCGTGCTCATGATCGTCCTCTCGGCCGGGGGCGGGACGGGGGTCCCGCGAGGGGCTTCCGGGGCCGTACCCCGGAATTATTCGCTCCCCGATTCGGTCACTATAGAAGCCCCGGCCCGCCGCTCGACCGCCGCCCCGGCGCGACCGACCGCCGGGACGGCACCGTGCGACGCCCGCCGGGGCCGGGCACCGACTTGACCTTGAGGACTGAGCCTTGACTGACCAGCTGCGACTGATGGCCGTGCACGCGCACCCCGACGACGAGTCGAGCAAGGGCGCGGCCACCATGGCCAAGTACGTGTCCGAGGGGGTGGACGTGCTGGTGGTGACCTGCACGGGCGGTGAGCGCGGCTCCATCCTCAACCCCAAGCTCCAGGGCGACACGTACATCGAGGAGCACATCCACGAAGTACGCAAGAAGGAGATGGACGAGGCCCGGGAGATCCTCGGCGTCGGGCAGGACTGGCTCGGCTTCGTCGACTCCGGGCTGCCCGAGGGCGACCCGCTGCCGCCACTGCCCGAGGGCTGCTTCGCCCTGGAGGACGTCGACAAGGCGGCCGGCGAGCTGGTGCGCCGCATCCGTTCCTTCCGGCCGCAGGTGATCACCACCTACGACGAGAACGGCGGCTACCCGCACCCCGACCACATCATGACCCACAAGATCTCCATGGTGGCGTTCGAGGGCGCGGCGGACACCGAGAAGTACCCCGAGGACGAGTACGGCCCGGCCTTCCAGCCGAAGAAGCTGTACTACAACCAGGGCTTCAACCGGCTGCGCACCGAGGCCCTGCACAAGGCCCTGCTGGCCCGCGGCCTGGAGTCCCCCTACGGGGAGTGGCTGGAGCGCTGGGAGAAGTCCGGGCACAAGGACCGCACGCTGACCACGCACGTGCCCTGCGCGGACTTCTTCGAGGTCCGCGACAAGGCGCTGATCGCCCACGCCACGCAGATCGACCCCGACGGCGGCTGGTTCCGGGTGCCGATGGACGTGCAGAGGGAGGTCTGGCCCACCGAGGAGTACGAGCTGGCGAAGTCCCTCGTGGACACCTCGCTCCCGGAGGACGACCTCTTTGCGGGCGTTCGGCAGCACTGAGGGACAATGCCTGACATGAGCGCAAGCGCGAGCCTGGCAACCACGCATCTGGTCACCCTGGCCGAGTTCGACAAGAACAAGGTCACCCCCGGCGTCCTCGGCTTCATCGTCTTCGCGGTGATGGCCCTGGCGGTGTGGTTCCTGATGAAGTCCATGAGCCGGCACATGGGCAAGGTCGACTTCAAGGAAGCCCCGGACAGCGAGGAAAAGGCGTCCGGCACGGGCGCACAGGGCACCGGCACCGGGCGGGCCCACCCCTCCAAGGGCTGACCGGCCCTTTGACGGGCTGACCGGTCCCTTGACGGGCTGACCGGTCCCTTGACGGGCTGAGCGGTCCCTTGACGGGCTGAGCGGCCGCTCCGAGGGTTGACCGGCTCCTTTCAAGGATCGGCCGCACCGCCCCTCCAGGGGCTGACCGGCCCGCCGCGACCGGTCGCCCGGCAGAGTGATTCCGTGACCCCGCGCACCCGGGTGCCGCGGAGTCACGGCGCGGTGCGCGCGGGTCACTCCGGGTGCGCGCGCGAGTCACCGCGCGGTGCGCGGGTCACTCCGGGTGTACCCGAATCACGCCGGGGGGGGGGCGTCACCCTGCGCTGCTGTGCGCGTCCGCTCACCCCTCTCACCCCCGGTCACGCGCGATCTCCACCCCCATCACCTCGCGCGCGTGCCGGTCCGGCACCATGCCCAGGCGCCAGCCCTGCCAGCCCGCGTCCAGGTCCACGCCGCGCTCCAGCAGCAGCCGGTAGGCGTCGAGGGAGTGCTCCAGCCTGCCGTCGCGCAGCCGGTGCCCGGCCCGGGCCAGGGCGGCCAGGTCCTCCTGGGCGACCGCCGTACCGACCTCCACCCCGCCCGGCGCCGCGTACGGCAGCAGGGTGCAGCGCAGGAACCGGGCCCAGTCCTCGCCCCGGCGGTCGCCGTAGGAGCCGAACAGGGCCAGCGCCTCGTCGCACAGGGCCAGGGCCTGCGCGCTGCGGGCGTTGCCCGCGTCGACCACGGCCAGCTCCAGGCAGGTCCACGCCTCGCC
The DNA here is from genome assembly GCF_040644175.1 of Streptomyces sp. NPDC047017. Classification (NCBI taxonomy): domain Bacteria; kingdom Bacillati; phylum Actinomycetota; class Actinomycetes; order Kitasatosporales; family Streptomycetaceae; genus Streptomyces; species Streptomyces sp. NPDC047017. The sequence goes on from NZ_JBEYVW010000030.1 coordinate 16,298, forward strand.
GTGGGCGACGCCGATGCGCTGGAAGTCGGCCCGGGCGTCCACCAGGAGCTGGCGGGCGAAACCGGAGTTGCGCAGCGAGCCCGTCTGCGCCGCCCGCTGGTCGCGGGTCACCCGCGCCGAGTGGTGCCGGGCGCACGCCAGGCCGTAGACGTCCCGCATCCGGGAGAACATCGTGCGGGCGCGCTCCAGCTCGCGCACCGCCTGGTCGAGCGCGCCGGTCTCCTCCAGCGCCTGCCCCAGGTGGTACAGCGTCCACGCCTCGCCGCGCGCGTCCTCGTTGTCCCGGTGCCGGGCCGCCGCCCCGCGCAGCCCCTCCACCGCCTCCGGGGCCTCCCCGGCCACCAGCCGGGCCCGGGCCAGCTGGGTCAGCGCCCACGCCTCGCCGCGGGCGTCGCGGGTGCGGCCGTACCGCTCCAGGGCTTCGCGCAGATCGTCCTCCGCGCGCTCCACCTCGCCCAGCCGCAGCGCGAGCTGGCCCAGCTGGAAGTGCGCCCAGGCCTCGCCGTGCACCGAGCCGCCCTCCCGGTGCAGCACCAGGGAGCGGGTCAGCAGGTCCAGCGCCTCGGACAGATTGCCCCGGTCGCGCTCCACCGCCGCCAGCGCGTGCATCGTCCACGCCCGGTCGGTGGCCAGCTCGGGCACCGACTGCAACTGCATCGCCTCGCGCAGCCGTGCCGCCGCCTCGGTCAGGTTGCCCTGGTGGTGCAGGGTGATCCCGAGCGAGTTCAGGGCCCGGGCGGCGCCCGCGTCGTGGTCGGCCTCGCGGTAGAGGTCGACGACGGAGGCCAGGGTGGTGCGCGCCTTGTCCAGCTCGCCGAGCTGGCGGGCCGCGATACCGGTACGCCACTGCACCGAGCGGACCAGCAGTCCCTGGTCCACGGCCTGCGTCAGCTCGCTGATCTCACCGAGCCGGTACAGGTCGCCGCGCAGCAGGCAGTAGTCGCACAGCGCACCGAGCAGGTTCAGCACGGCCGCCTGGTTCACGCCCTCGGCGTGCCGCAGCGCGGCCGTGATGAAGCTCGACTCGTCGTCCAGCCAGCGCAGCGCCTCATCGAGGGAGGTGAAGCCGTGCGGGCTGAACCGGTCCGAGCGGGTCGAGTTGTTGCCGTCGACCAGGCGCAGCACCGAGTCGGCCAGCTCGGCGTAGTTGCCGATCAGCCGGTCCTGCGCGGCCGTCCGCTCGGCGGGTTCCTCCTCGTCGAGCAGGCGGGCGTGGGCGAAGGCGCGGACCAGGTCGTGCAGCCGGTAGCGGCTGCCGCGCACATGGTCGATCAGGCCCGCGCGGGCGAGCGCCGTCAACTGGCGGGTGGCCTCCTCCTCGTCCGTGCCCAGCAGCGCGGCCGCCGCGGCGGTGCCGAGCGAGGCGCGTCCCGCCAGGGCCAGGCGGCGCAGCAGCCGGCGGCCCGCCTCCGGCTGGTCGGTGTAGCGCAGCCACAGCGCCCGCTCCACCGGCTGCACCGGCCCGTACGCCTCCAGGTCCGTGGCCAGCCGGCGCGGCGAGCGCGGGCCGAGCGCGGAACCCGCGATGCGCAGCGCCAGCGGCAGCCCGCCGCACAGCCGGCGGACGCGCTCGGCGGACTCGGCGTCGTAGGGCTCCGAACCGTCCTGCGCGGCCGCGCCCATCAGCTCCTCCGCACCCGCCTCGTCCAGCGCCTCGACCGGCAGCTGGTACACCCAGGCCGGCAGGTCGGCGGGCAGCTCCAGGGGCTCGCGGGCGGTGACCAGGACCAGCCCGTCGGACCGCTCGGGCACCAGGGCGCCGACCTGGCCGGCGTCCGAGGCGTCGTCCAGCACGATCGTCACCGGCAGCCCCGTCAGCTGCTGGTCGTACAGCTCGCCCAGCCGCTTGAGCTGCTGCTCGGCGGAGGAACGGTCGCGGAAGAGCAGCTGCTCGCGGGGCGCGCCGAGCCGGTTCAACAGGTGCAGCAGCGCCTCGCGGGTGCTCAGCGGGGCGTCCTCCGGGCTGCCGCCGCGCAGGTCGACGACGACCGCGCCGCGGAACTGGTCCCGCAGGTCGTGCGCCGCCCGCACGGCGAGGGTGCTACGCCCGGAACCGGGCGCCCCGTGCAGCACCACCACCGTCGGCCGGGTCTGGCTGCTCGCGCGGGCCGCCTGCACCCACTGCCGGATCCGCGCCAGCTCCTGCCGCCGCCCCGCGAACACACCGACCGGCTCGGGCAGTTGCCCGAACGACTGCTCCAGCACGCTGCGCCGGCGCGCCGCCGCGCTCTTGTCCGCGCCGCGCAGCCGGGGCGCCGCCTTCTTCGGCGCGGTGGCGGCGGTCAGCACGCGCTGCTGGTCCAGGAACGGGCGGATGCCGCGCACCTCCAGCGCCGTCAGCCACTGGAGCCGCAGCTGCTCGGCGCCGCCTGGCTGCCCGGCCGCGCCCGCCCGGTGGTGGGCCGCGGGCAGATGGGCGGCGGTCACCTTCGCCACGGTGGCGGCCGCGCCGGCCACCCCGGCGACCACGCCCGCGCCGACGGCGGTGCCCGTACCGGTGCCCAGCGCCACATCGGCCACCACCGCGCCGAGCGCCCCGACCACCGCGACCACCAGCGGTGTCCCGGCGCCCTCGCGCGCATAGCGCTGCGCGAAGGTCAGCTGCCCGGCCGCCGCCTCGTCCAGCGCCCGGGTGTACGCCGCGTACTCCTCCTCCGCCGGAGCGGCGAGCGTGTCCAGCGCCGTCCGCGCCCGGGACAGCAGCACGGCCCCGTCCACCCGCCCGCCCGACCGCCGGACCTCCTCCTCCACGGCCCGCGCCAGCAGCCGCTCGGCCTCCGCCCGATGACCGTCCCGCATGTCCCGTCCCCCTCCGCACGCAACTCCATTGCCTACGAGTGTCCTTCGCCCCGCCCGCGAGCGCGAGGGTGCGTGGATCATCGGGCGGGGCTTGTGGGGGGCGCGTTCGGGAACCTTGTGGGCGATCACGGAGCCGGCCGCGAGGAAAGGCGCCTTCAGGTACTCGCGAAGCTTCTGCTCTCCCTCGCCGTCAGATGATCCCCAGGTCCACAGTGACGGAGAAGGGCGCGGCAGCCTTGATCGTGCCGGTGAACATGTCGCCGTCCCGGTAGGCCCTGGCGGCGGGGTCGAGAACGTAGGTGTAGACGATCGGGACACCGGTGGCGGCCTGCTCGACCCGCCAGTAGAAGGGGATTCCGGCCTTGGCGTACTGGTCCACCTTCACGATCCGGTCGGTGGTCTCCGAGCCGGGCGACACGACCTCGACGACCAGAAGTACATGCTCGGGGCGGGTGGGCGTGAGGTCGATGGTCTCCGCCCGGTAGACGATGACGTCAGGACGGCGGTTGGTGAGCGGGACGTCCTGCAGACGGACGTCGAAGTCCGTGTCGGCGTTCCAGTCCGGGCCCGCAGCGGCGTCCAGAGCGTTGGCCAGGATGCGGGCCAGCCGGTTGTGGCGCTTGGAGGCGCTCGGGCTCACGACGACCATCCCGTCCACGATCTCGATGCCGGCGCACTGCTCCTCGGACCAGGAGTCGTACTGTTCCGCGCTGATCTGCGTATGCATCCACGCGGGCGCCACCATCTCGGCGGTCATGGTGTACCTCCTTCGAGAGGCCTCGGCAGGTCCGGCGCTGCTGCGCCAAGCCTACTGTTTGGAGGTGCCGGGCTGCCTGACTCGGAAGGGAAGGAGCCGCCCGCCACGTGATGGCTCACCAGTGCAATTCGGCCAAGCGAGCAGGGCTCGTGAGGGTTTCGTCGGCCGAGCCGGGTGCTGTGAGAGGCTGGATCACATGAACCGGCTGGCTGGTGTGACCTCGCCTTATCTGCTTCAGCACGCGGACAACCCGGTCGACTGGTGGCCGTGGACCCCGGAGGCGTTCGAGGAGGCGCGGCGGCGGGATGTTCCCGTGCTGCTGAGCGTCGGGTACAGCGCGTGCCACTGGTGCCACGTCATGGCCCACGAGTCCTTCGAGGACCAGGACACCGCCGGCTACCTCAACGAGCACTTCGTGAGTGTCAAGGTCGACCGGGAGGAGCGGCCCGATGTCGACGCGGTGTACATGGAGGCGGTGCAGGCGGCCACCGGGCAGGGTGGGTGGCCGATGACCGTGTTTCTGACGCCGGAGGCCGAGCCGTTCTATTTTGGTACGTACTTTCCGCCCGAGCCCCGGCACGGGATGCCCTCCTTCCGGCAGGTGCTGCAGGGGGTGCGGCAGGCGTGGGAGACGCGGCGGGAGGAGGTCACCGAGGTCGCCGGGAAGATCGTGCGGGACCTCGCCCAGCGGGAGATCGGCTACGGGGGCACCCGGACGCCGGGCGGTGAGGAGCTGGGGCAGGCGCTGCTCGCGCTGACCCGTGAGTACGATCCGCAGCGCGGCGGCTTCGGCGGGGCGCCCAAGTTCCCGCCGTCCATGGTGATCGAGTTCCTGCTGCGCCACCACGCCCGCACCGGCTCCGAGGGCGCCCTCCAGATGGCCCAGGACACCTGCGAGCGGATGGCCCGCGGCGGGCTGTACGACCAGCTCGGCGGCGGCTTCGCGCGCTACTCGGTCGACCGCGACTGGACGGTCCCGCACTTCGAGAAGATGCTGTACGACAACGCGCTGCTGTGCCGGGTCTACGCCCACCTGTGGCGTACCACCGGCTCCGCGCTCGCCCGCCGCGTCGCCCTGGAGACCGCCGACTTCATGGTCCGCGAACTGCGTACCGAGCAGGGCGGGTTCGCCTCCGCGCTGGACGCCGACAGTGACGACGGCAGCGGGCGGCATGTCGAGGGCGCCTACTACGTGTGGACGCCGGAGCAGTTGCGCGAGGCGCTCGGCGAGCAGGACGCGGAGCTTGCCGCCCGGTACTTCGGGGTCACCGAGGAGGGCACCTTCGAGGAGGGCGCCTCCGTGCTGCAACTGCCGCAGGACGACGGGCTCTTCGACGCGGAGCGGATCGCGTCCGTGCGGCGCCGGCTGCTCGCCCGGCGCGCCGAGCGGGCCGCCCCCGGCCGGGACGACAAGGTCGTCGCCGCCTGGAACGGCCTGGCGGTCGCCGCGCTCGCCGAGACCGGCGCCTACTTCGACCGCCCCGACCTCGTCGAGGCCGCCCTCGGCGCCGCCGACCTGCTGGTCCGGCTGCACTTGGACGAGCACGCCGCGCTGGCCCGCACCAGCAGGGACGGCCGGGTCGGGGCGAACGCCGGGGTGCTGGAGGACTACGCCGACACCGCGGAGGGCTTCCTCGCACTCGCGTCCGTCACCGGCGAGGGCGTCTGGCTCGACTTCGCCGGGCTCCTCCTCGACCAGGTCCTGACCCGGTTCACCGACCCCGCCACCGGCTCCCTGTACGACACCGCCGCCGACGCCGAACAGCTGATCCGCCGCCCCCAGGACCCCACGGACAACGCCACCCCGTCCGGCTGGTCGGCCGCCGCGGGCGCCCTGCTCGGTTACGCGGCCCACACCGGCTCGGAGGCGCACCGCACCGCCGCGGAGCGGGCGCTCGGCGTGGTCCAGGCGCTCGGCCCGCGCGTGCCGCGCTTCACCGGCTGGGGGCTGGCCGTCGCCGAGGCCGCCCTCGACGGGCCGCGCGAGGTCGCCGTGGTCGCCTCCGCGCCCGACGAGCCGGGCGCCCGGGAGCTGCACCGCACGGCCCTGCTGGCGGCCGCGCCCGGCGCCGTGGTCGCCTTCGGCACGGCCGACGGCGACGAGTTCCCGCTGCTCGCCGGCCGTCCCCTGGTGGGCGGCGAGCCGACCGCGTACGTCTGCCGCGGCTTCACCTGCGACGCCCCGACGACCGACCCGCAGGGGCTGCGGGCCGCGCTGGGCGGCTGACGCCAGGTATCGGGCCGGGTACCGGGTCAGGTGCCGGATCTGACGAAGTCCAGCGCCCCCGCCACGATCGCCTCCAACTGCTCGTGGTGGGCGCCCTTCCAGTAGGCGCGCCCGCAGTCGCGGCACTGGGCGAAGACGTCGTACGTGCTGCGCGTGCCGTGTTCGAGCCGGTCGGCCACCTCGTCCTTGGTGGCCTGCCGCAGCGGGCCGTTGCAGGCGGTGCAGCGGGTCCAGGGCCGCAGTCCGGGGTGGAAGCGGTCCAGGACGTCGTGGAGCTGGTCCTCGGGGCGGGTGCTGTAGACGAAGGCGCCCGCCCACAGTTCGCGGCGGCGCAGCAGCCCGCGGTCGCGGCTGAGCAGCACCCGCCGCTCGGCCGCCGAGCGGGCGGCGAGCGCCGGGTCCCCGATGTCCGTGGACTCGTACGCCGTGTCCACGCCGAGCAGGCGCAGCCGGCGGGCGAGGGTGCCCAGGTGCACGTCGAGCAGGAAGCGCAGCGGAGCGCCGGGCACCCGCTGGGGGCGTACGACGGCACCGACCCGGACCGTCTCGCCGGCCCGCGGCACATGCGCCACGGGCACCTCGCGGCCGTCCACCTCCAGTGCGCCGACCTCGGTCAGCGGGACGCCGAGGGACTCCACGACATGGCCGAGCGTGGAGACGCCGTCGGTGACGACCGCGGTGGCGCCCCGGCGTCGCCCGTGCGGGACGAACAGGCGCAGGCCGGGGGCGAACTCGACATGGATCTCAGGACCGTTCACCCGGTCAGGATGGCACGGGCGGCACCGGGCGCCTCAGCCGTTCTCCGGCGGCGGCCCGTGGCCGAGGACGGCGAGGGCGCGGTCGACGAGGTCCGCGAGGTCGTCGCGGTGGCCGTGCTCGGCCCAGTACAGGGTGGTCTCCAGGAGCGTGCCGGCCAACGCCATGGCCCAGGCCCGTACCTCCAGGCTCTCCGGGTCGCGGCCGGTGCGCTCGGTGAGGGCGGCGCACAGCAGGCGGCCGGTGGCCGACGCGCTCTCCATCATCCGCGAGCGCACCGCGGGCACCTCGACCATCAGCCGGGTGCGCAGGCGGGAGATCTCCGGGTCGTCGTCCACGCCCGGGGCGAGGGCCTCGCGCAGCACCTGGCGGACGGACTCCGGCCACGGCTCGCCGGCCGGCCGGGCACGCAGCCGCGCCGCCGGGAACGGGTCGTACGCGTCGGTGAGGACGATGTCCTCCTTGGCGGGGAAGTACCGCAGGACGGTCGACGGCGACACCTCGGCCCGGTCGGCGATCTGCTCGATCGTCGTGGCGTCGTACCCCTGCTCCCGGACCAGCGTGTACGTCGCCGTGCGGATCGCCTCCCGGGTCCTGATCTTCTTCCGCTCCCGCAGGCCGGTCCGGGGACGGTCGGCGGGAGCGTTTCCGGAAGAGCCCCCGGGTCCGCCCCCGGGAGCGGACGGGGAAGAGGGCTTGGGGGAGCGTGCGGCCGTCATGGGTTCATTGTCCGGTGTTCGCCCCGGGGCTAGCCGTGCTGGTACGCCACCAGGGAGATCCCCACGTAGTGCACGACGAAGGCGGCCAGGGTCAGGGAGTGGAAGACCTCGTGGAAGCCGAACCAGCGCGGGGAGGGGTTGGGGCGCTTGATGCCGTAGATGACGCCGCCCGCGCTGTAGAGCAGTCCGCCGGCGATCACCAGGACCAGCACCGCGATGCCGCCGGTGCGCAGGAAGTCGGGCAGGAAGAAGACGGCGGCCCAGCCCATCGCGATGTAGCACGGGGTGTAGAGCCAGCGCGGGGCGCCGACCCAGAAGACGCGGAAGGCTATGCCGGCCAGGGCGGCGGCCCAGATGCCCCACAGCAGCCACTCGCCGGTACCCCCGGGCAGGAGCAGCAGGGCCAGCGGGGTGTAGGTGCCCGCGATGATCAGGAAGATGTTCGCGTGGTCCAGGCGGCGCAGGAGGCCGCCCATGCGCGGACCCCAGTCGCCCCGGTGGTAGAGCGCGCTCACCCCGAACAGCAGGCAGGCGGTGAGGACGTAGATCCCGCAGGCGACGCGCCCGCGGGTGGAGTCGGCGAGCGCGGTCAGCACCAGGCCGGCGATCAACACGGCCGGGAACATGCCGAGATGCAGCCAGCCGCGCAGCTTCGGCTTGATCGGATGCGGCAGGGAGAGCGCGACCGGACCGCGGCCGTCGGCCGGCGTGTCCAAGGGCGCGTCGGAGGCGGACGCAGTCATGCGCGCATGGTACCTACGTCACCGTAAGTCGGTCGTCAGTGCGGTCGGTGAGCGCGGTGATCACGGGCGAACGGGGCGAACGCAAAAAGTCCTTCAGTCGAAGCCAACACGAACGCAAAGAATCGCGGAAATCGTGGGATTCGTCACGCTGCTCACCTGTGCGGCCCTCTGGACAGATGGGCACGCGCGTCGGATGATCAAATGAGTGCGGTCGGCACCGGATGAGCGGCTACGAAGCATCCGGGTCGCAGCCCCCACGGGGCGGACAAGACAAAAACCCCTCATTTAGGAGCAATCGTGGCGCGCGACATCGCGGCTCCCTCCGTCGTTCCCACCCAGCACCAGGACCTGGTCTCGTGGGTCAACGAGATCGCCGAACTGACCCAGCCGGACAACGTGGTCTGGTGCGACGGGTCCGAGGCCGAGTACGAGCGGCTGTGCGAGGAGCTGGTCCGGCAGGGCACCTTCCGCAAGCTCGACCCGATCAAGCGCCCGAACTCCTACTACGCGGCCTCCGACCCGTCCGACGTGGCCCGCGTCGAGGACCGTACGTTCATCTGCTCCGCGAAGGAGGCGGACGCCGGCCCCACCAACCACTGGAAGGCCCCCGCCGAGATGCGGGAGATCTTCCGGGGCGAGGGCGGCGAAGGCGGCATCTTCCGCGGCTCGATGAAGGGCCGGACGATGTACGTCGTCCCGTTCTGCATGGGCCCGCTGGGCTCGCCGCTGTCCGCGATCGGCGTCGAGATCACCGACTCCGCCTACGTCGCCGTGTCCATGCGCACCATGACCCGCATGGGACAGCCGGTCCTCGACGAACTCGGTGCCGACGGCTTCTTCGTGAAGGCCGTGCACACCCTCGGCGCCCCGCTGGAGCCGGGCCAGGCGGACGTCCCCTGGCCGTGCAACTCCACCAAGTACATCTCGCACTTCCCCGAGGACCGCGAGATCTGGTCCTACGGCTCCGGCTACGGCGGCAACGCGCTGCTCGGCAAGAAGTGCTACGCGCTGCGCATCGCCTCCGTGATGGCCCGCGACGAGGGCTGGCTGGCCGAGCACATGCTGATCCTCAAGCTCACCCCGCCCACCGGCGAGTCCAAGTACGTCGCCGCCGCCTTCCCGAGCGCCTGCGGCAAGACCAACCTGGCCATGCTGGAGCCGACGGTCTCCGGCTGGACCGTGGAGACCATCGGCGACGACATCGCGTGGATGCGGTTCGGCGAGGACGGCCGGCTGTACGCGATCAACCCGGAGGCCGGTTTCTTCGGTGTCGCGCCCGGCACCGGCGAGCACACCAACGCCAACGCGATGAAGACGCTGTGGGGCAACTCGGTCTTCACCAACGTCGCCCTCACCGACGACAACGACGTGTGGTGGGAGGGCATGACCGAGGAGGTCCCGGCCCACCTGACCGACTGGAAGGGCAACGACTGGACGCCCGAGTCCGGCACCCCGGCCGCGCACCCCAACGCCCGCTTCACCACCCCCGCCGCCCAGTGCCCGATCATCGCGCCGGAGTGGGAGGACCCCCGGGGCGTGCCGATCTCGGCGATCCTCTTCGGCGGCCGCCGGGCCAGCGCGGTGCCGCTGGTGACCGAGTCCTTCGACTGGAACCACGGGGTCTTCCTCGGTGCGAACGTCGCCTCCGAGAAGACCGCCGCCGCCGAGGGCAAGGTCGGTGAGCTGCGCCGCGACCCGTTCGCCATGCTGCCGTTCTGCGGCTACAACATGGGCGACTACATGGGCCACTGGATCGAGGTCGGCAAGGACAAGGACCAGTCGAAGCTGCCGAAGATCTACTACGTGAACTGGTTCCGCAAGGACGACCAGGGCAAGTTCGTCTGGCCCGGCTTCGGCGAGAACAGCCGCGTGCTGAAGTGGATCGTCGAGCGCCTGGACGGCAGGGCCGAGGGCGTCGAGACGCCGATCGGCGTGCTGCCGACCGAGGCGGCCCTGGACACCGACGGCCTGGACCTGTCCGCGTCCGACCTGAAGTTCCTGCTCACGGTCGACAAGGACGTATGGCGTGAGGAGGCCGCGCTGGTCCCCGAGCACCTGAACACCTTCGGCGACCACACGCCCACCGAGCTGTGGGACCAGTACCGCGCGCTGGTGGAGCGCCTGGGCTGAACCGGCCGGCCACGGCAGCACCCGCGAGGGGCCGGACACGCGCGACGGCGTGCGGGTCCGGCCCCTCCGGCGTGCGCGGGCTCACCCGGACGGCGTACACCGCCGTATGGCCCGGTCCGCTCCGGGTACCCGGGGGCCGTCCCGGTGAAGGAGTGTGATGAGGGCATGGCTGGAGACGGCGACTTCTACAAGCACGACCGTCCGGACGAGACCGACCTGGAGGAGGACCGCCCGCGCGGCGGCGGCCCCGAGGACCCGCAGGGCCGGGGCAACTGGCCGGTCTGGGCGGTGGTCCTGGCGATCCTGGTGCTGTTCGTGGTCTTCGTGGTCATCTTCGGCTGACGCCGGCGCGCCCGGCGCGCATCCGGTGTGCCCGGTGGTCCTGGGTGTGCTCGCCGCGCCCGGCCGGTGCCCGGCGGGTTCCGCGGGTGCTGATGGCGCCCGGTCCGCGCGTCGCTGCGGGTGCACGCGGACCGGGGCCGTTTCAGGAGCCCTTCGGGGAGAGGGGCCGGCGGGGGCCCTTCGCCGTCAAGGGCCGGCGGGAACCCCTCGGGGAGAGGGGCTAGTGGGCGGCACCGCTGAGCTTTTGGTGGTCATCCCGCCCGGCGGCCGCGTGCGCGTCCATCCGCTCGGCCGCCAGGATCGCCGCCGCCGTGTCCGCGCGGGAGGCGGCGACGACGAGGGCGCGCCCGGCCAGCGCGTGCGCCCGCCGGTGCAGCGCCGCCGCCTGGCCGGCCACGTCGCCGGGGGGCGCCGAGGCGCGCAGCGGAGCGCGGCCGCGCAGCCGCGTGACCTGCTCCGCGAGCCGTTCGGCCGCCTGGTCCAGGTCGGCGCACGGGCCGCTCGCGCGCAGCTCGTCGGTGACGGCGAGCAGGGCGGCGAGATGGCCCGCGAGCTGGAGGTCCAGCTCCTCCTCGCGGGAGCGGTGGGGGAAGTCGGAGGGGGTGCCGGCCATCGTGCTGTGGACCGACTTGCTGCGGATCGGCTCGTACATGGGATGGCCTCCTGTGCTCTGACAGAAAGCATCCTACATTAGAATCCGTCTAAAGTTGAGTCGGGTCGCGGAACCGGACCGCGAGGGCACGCACAGTGAGCGCCACAGGGGCGTCACACCTGGCCGTACCCGTCCAGGAAGGTGCCGATCCGGCTCACCGCGTCCCGCAGGTCGCCGACCGTGGGCAGGGTGACCACGCGGAAGTGGTCGGGCTCGGGCCAGTTGAAGCCGGTGCCGTGGACGACCATGATCTTCTCGCGGCGCAGCAGGTCCAGGACCATCCGCCGGTCGTCCTTGATCTTGAAGACCTTGGGGTCCAGGCGCGGGAAGAGGTACAGCGCGCCCTTGGGGCGTACGCAGGTGACGCCCGGGATCTGGGTGAGGAGCTGGTGGGCGGTGTCCAGCTGCTCCTTGAGCCGGCCGCCGGGCAGCACCAGGTCCTCGATGGTCTGCCGCCCGCTGAGCGCCGCGACCACGCCGTGCTGTCCCGGCATGTTGGCGCACAGGCGCATGTTGGCGAGGATGGTCAGGCCCTCGATGTAGGAGTCGGCGTGCGCGCGCGGACCGGACAGGGACATCCAGCCGACCCGGTAGCCCGCCACCCGGTACGCCTTGGACATGCCGTTGAACGTCAGGGTCAGCAGGTCGGGGGCGACGGCGGCGGTCGGGGTGTGCACGGCGCCGTCGTAGAGGATCTTGTCGTAGATCTCGTCCGAGCAGACCAGCAGGTTGTGCCTGCGGGCGATGTCGGTGAGCCCCTTGAGCACCGCCGGGTCGTAGACCGCGCCGGTGGGGTTGTTGGGGTTGATGACGACGATCGCCTTGGTGCGGTCGGTGACCTTGCGCTCCACGTCGGCCAGGTCGGGCATCCAGTCGGACTGCTCGTCGCAGCGGTAGTGCACGGCGATGCCGCCGGACAGCGAGACGGCGGCGGTCCACAGGGGGTAGTCCGGCGCCGGGACGAGGACCTCGTCGCCGTCGTCGAGCAGCGCCTGCATCGCCATCACGATCAGCTCGGAGACCCCGTTGCCGATGAAGACGTGCTCGACGTCGGTCTCGATGCCGAGGGTCTGGTTGTGCATGACGACCGCGCGGCGGGCGGCCAGCAGGCCCTTGGCGTCGCCGTAGCCATGGGCCGTGGACACATTGCGGAGGATGTCCTCCAGGATCTCCGGGGGGCACTCGAAGCCGAACGCCGCCGGGTTGCCGGTGTTCAGCTTGAGGATGCGGTGACCTGCGGCTTCCAGCCGCATCGCCTCCTCCAGGACCGGACCCCGGATCTCGTAACAGACGTTGGCGAGCTTCGTCGACTGGATCACCTGCATGTCTGGGAGCTTACGGCCCGGTAACGCCCGATGGCTCGTGTTTTCCGCCACTGGGGATGCCCGCGTCCCGGAGCCTGGCGTGTGGATCATGCCGGGTGACCCCGTGCAGGGAAACCCCTATGACCTGAAACCGCTCCTTGTCCCCGCCCCGCGCTGCGCTGAGAATGCGCATGACAAATCAGAGGGCGGCCGGGAGAACTCCGGCCGCCCCCGTCGCAAGAGGGGACCCCCACATGAGAAAGCCTCTCGTCGCCGCGCTCTTCACCCTGGCGATCGCCGGGGCCGGCGCGGCACCCGCCCTGGCGCAGGGCGCCGAGGGCGGCCCGGCGCACGCCGCCGCCCCACGGGCGGCCGCCGCCGTCAAGCAGGCGCCCACGGCCAAGGCGGTCGACTTCGCCGGCACCGTCGCGCTGAGCAACTGCTCCGGCTCGGTCATCCGCTTCCCCGCCTCCGCGGACAGCGACCCGGCGCTGGTGCTCAGCAACGGCCACTGCCTGGAGACCGGCTTCCCCGAGCCCGGTGAGGTCATCACCAACCAGTCCTCCAGCCGCTCCTTCGGGCTGCTCAACTCGGCCGGCTCGCAGGTGGCCACGCTGCGCGCGAACAAGGTCGTCTACTCCACGATGACCGACACCGACATCACGATCTACCAGCTCACCCGCACCTACGCGCAGATCAAGAGTTCCTACGGCATCAGCCCGCTGACGGTGAGCGACACCCACCCGGTGGCCGGCACCGCCATCAAGGTGGTCTCCGGCTACTGGAAGAAGATCTACAGCTGCAACGTCGACGGGTTCGTCTACCGCCTCAAGGAGGGCGACTGGACCTGGAAGGACTCGCTGCGCTACACCTCCGCCTGCAACACCATCGGCGGCACCTCCGGCTCGCCCGTCGTCGACGCGTCCACCGGCAAGGTCGTCGCCGTCAACAACACCGGCAACGAGGACGGCGAGCGCTGCACGGTGAACAACCCGTGCGAGGTGGACCAGAGCGGCAACGTCACCGTCCGCAAGGGCATCAACTACGCCGAGGAGACCTACCAGATACCGGCCTGCTTCACAACCGGCAACAAGCTGAACCTGAACGCGGCCGGGTGCGTCCTGCCCAAGCCGTAACCGCCCGGCGCGGGGCGGGCGGTCACACCGGAGTGCGGCGGACCGCGCGCCCCGCCAGCACATCCGTGCGCCGCCCGTCCTCGATCACGAACCGGCCGTCGACCAGGACGTGCGGAATGCCCGTGGGCAGCGCGCGCGGCCGGTCGAAGGTCGAGCCCGCCGCCACCGTGGCCGGGTCGAAGAGGACCAGGTCGGCCCGGTGCCCCTCGCGTACGACGCCCCGGTCCGGCAGCCGCAGCCGCGCCGCCGGGCGGCCGGTGAGGTGTGCGACGCACTCCTCCAGCGACAGCACGCCCAGCTCCCGCACGTACCGCCCGAGGTAGTGCGGGAAGGTGCCGTGGGCGCGCGGGTGCGGCTTGGTGCCCTGGAGGATGCCGTCGGAGCCGCCGGTGTGCACCCGGTGCCGCATGATCGCCCGTACGTTCTCCTCGTGGCCGACGTGCTGGAGGATCGTGGTGCCGAGCCGGTCCTCGACCAGCAGGCGGCGGGCGACGGCCCAGGGGCTCTCCCCGCGCCGGGCCGCCGACTCCGCGACCGTGCGGCCGACATGGCCGGCGAGCGCCGGGGCGGTCACCCCGGAGACCTCGATCGTCTCCCACTCCACCGGCACGCCGTGGCAGCCGTCCGCGCCGGTGACCTCCAGATGGTGGCGGACCCGCTCGGCGGTGTCCTCGTCCGCGAGCCGGGCGAGGACCCGCTCCGGGCCGCCCTCGCTCGCCCAGCTCGGCAGCAGTGCGACCAGGGTGGTGCAGCCGGGCGTGTAGGGATAGGTGTCGAGGGTGATGTCGGCGCCGGCGGCGAGCGCCTCGTCCAGCAGCGCCAGCAGCTCGGGCGCGCGGCCCTTGTTGGGGCCGAAGTTCATGGTGGCGTGCGCCAGGTGCAGCGGGCAGCCCGCCTCCCGGGCCAGGGCCACCATCTCCGCGTACGCCTCCAGGGCGCCGGCGCCGTAACTGCGGTGGTGCGGGCAGTAGTAGCCGCCGTACCGCGCCACCACCCGGCACAGCTCGGTCAGTTCGGCGTCCCGGGCGTACATGCCGGGCGTGTAGGTGAGCCCGGAGGACAGGCCCACCGCGCCCTGCGCCAGGCCCTCGGCGACCAGTCGCCGCATCCGGTCCAGCTCGGCGGGCGTGGCCGGGCGGTCCTCCCAGCCGACCGCGAGCGCGCGGACCGTGCCCTGCGGGATCAGGTACGCGGCGTTCACCGCGATGCCCCCGTCCAGCCGGTCCAGGTACTCGCCCACCGACCGCCAGTCGAAGTCGACGTCGTCGCCGTGCCCGTTCCAGCCGGTGATCGCCCGGCGCACCTCGGCCAGGGTGCGGTCGTCGACCGGCGCGTACGACAGCCCGTCCTGGCCGATCACCTCCAGGGTGACGCCCTGGGCGGCCTTCGCGCTGTGATCGGGGTCGCGCAGCAGGGCCAGATCGCTGTGGGCGTGCATGTCGATGAAGCCGGGCGCCAGGACCAGACCCTCGGCGTCCACCGTGCGGCGCGCCCAGGGGCGTCGGCAGCCGGCCGCCGCGGCCTCCTTGACGACCGACACGATCCGGCCGTCGCGGACCGCCACGTCGGCGCGGTAGGAGGGCGCGCCCGTGCCGTCCACGACGTCCGCGTCGCGGATGACGAGGTCGGCGCGGTCGGCCGGCTCGACCGGGTCCATGGGGCTCCTCCTCTTCCGGTCCCAGAAGGACGTGTGGTCTTGGCCGTGTGGTTCTGGCTGTGCGGTTCTGACCGTGTGGTTCTGGCTGTGTGGTTCCGACCGTGTGGTTCTGGCCGTGTGGTTCTAGAAGAACGTGCGGACGTAGTCGACGACCGTGCCGTCCGCCTCGGCCACCGGGATCAGCGGCCACTTGTCGAAGGACGTGCACGGGTGGGACAGCCCCATCCCGACCCAGTCGCCGACCGCGAGGTCCGCGCCGGGGGCGGTGCGCAGCCAGGCGTGCTGGTCGGACAGGCCGGTGACCGTGATGCCGGTCGCCGGGCGCTCGGCGTCCGCGCCGGGGCGGCGCACCACCTGGGCGAAGGGCAGGTCGAGGTCATGGGCCGCGTCGCGCTTGCCGGCGTTGACGAACGCCTGCTCCCCGGTGGGCCGCGAGACGACCTGCGCCCACAGCCGGAACGCCGGCTCCAGCGCGCCCTCCTCGGGGACCCGGTTGAACGGGGTGAGCGCGCGGTAGTGGCCGTCGTCGTGCGAGACGTACGCGCCCGAGCGCAGCAGCTTCAGCACCGGCCGGGACAGCTCGGGGACGCGGGCGAACTCGTCGGCCACCGCGTCGAACCAGGCGCTGCCGCCCGCGCTGACGACGATCTCCTCCGCCCCGGCGAACCGGCCGGCCGCGTCCAGCCCGGCGGCCAGCGCCACCAGCCGCCGCAGGTACGCCCGTACCCGCTCCGGGTCGGCCCGCGGGACCTCGCCCTCGTACCCGGCGACCCCGACGAGCCGCAGGGTCCCGGCCGCCGCGACCGCCGCCGCGACCGCCGCGCACTCGGCCTCCGTACGCGCCCCGGTGCGCGCGCCCTCGCCCGCGCCCAGCTCCACCACCACGTCCACCGGACGCCCGGCGCCCGCCGCGCGCAGCGCCGCGTCCATCAGGGCGACCCCGGGCACGGAGTCGGCGTAGCAGACGAACCGGAAGGACGGGTCGGCGTCCAGTTCGGCGGCGATCCAGCGCAGGGCGGCCGCGTCGACCAGCTCGTTGGCGAGGAAGACCCGCCGGACGCCGAAGGCCCGCGCCACCCGCACCTGGTGCGGCACGGCCAGGGTGATGCCCCAGGCGCCGTGCTCGATCTGCCGGTGGAAGAGCTGCGGGGCCATGGAGGTCTTGCCGTGCGGGGCGAAGGCCAGGCCGTGCCGGGCGGCGTAGGTCTCCATCAGCTCCAGGTTGTGCGCCAGGCGCTCGGCGGACAGCGCCAGCACCGGTGTGGCGAAGCCGCCGGTGAACAGGTTGCGCCGCTGGGCGGCCAGCTCGCCGACGGTCAGCCCGTCCGCGTCCGGCGGGAGCCCCTTGAAGCGGTGGTCGACCCGTTCCTCGGCCAGGCCGGTGAGCGCCTCGCTGCTCATGGAACCTCCCTGATCAGGTACGTTGCATTATGTGCAATGCTCATTGCGTATATCGCTTGGTGCTGTCTAACATCTCGGCCACGCGAGGTCAACGAAACGACCGCGCCCGCACCCCCCGGCACCGGCCCCGCACCCCCACCACCGAACCGAGGAGCTACGAGCATCGTGACCCCCACCGGACCCCGCGACGGCCCCGGCGTCGTGGACGTCGTCGCGCTCGGCGAGTCCATGGTCACGTTCCTGCCCTCCCGCCCCGGCCGCCTCGCCGACGTCCCCTCCTTCACGCGGGCCATCGGCGGCGCCGAGTCCAACGTGGCCTGCGCGCTCGCCGCCGCCGGGCACTCCGCCCGCTGGATCAGCCGGGTCGGCGCGGACGGCTTCGGCGACCATCTGGTGGAGACGATCGGGGCGTACGGCGTCGACGTGGCCTGCGTACGCCGCGATCCAGGACGGCCCACCGGCGTCTACTTCCGCACCGCGGGCGACCGCGCCACCGACGCCCACGAGGTGGCGTACTACCGGGCCGGGTCCGCGGCCTCCGCGATGGCCGTCGACACCCTCGACCGGGCCGCCGCCGACGCCTGCCGGGTGCTGCACCTGTCCGGGATCACCGCCGCGCTCTCCCCGCGGTGCCTCGGCCTGCTGCGGCACCTGCTCGCCCCGCGCCCCGGCCGCCCGCTGCTCTCCTTCGACGTCAACCACCGGCCGGGCCTGTGGCGGGCGCCCGGCGGCGCCCGGGTGCTGCTGGACCTGGCACGCGGCGCCGACCTCGTCTTCGTCGGCGAGGACGAGGCCGAACACGCCTGGGCGGTGCGCGGCGGCCCGCGCGCCGTCCGCGACCTGCTGCCCGAACCCGCGACCCTCGTCGTCAAGCAGGGCGGTGCCGGAGCCACCGTCTTCCACTCCGGCGGCACCGCCTTCGTCCCCGCCCTGCACGTCGACGTCGTCGCACCGGTCGGCGCCGGCGACGCCTTCGCCGCCGGGTTCCTCTCCGCCACCCTGCGCGCCCTGCCCGCCCGCGACCGGCTGCGCCACGGCCACCTGATGGCCGCCGCCGCCCTCACCGTCCCCGGCGACCTCGCCCCGCCCCCCGCCCGCGACCACGCCGACCGCCTGGCCGCCCTCGACGACCGGGCGTGGGGGAGACTGCGACTCGGCCCCGGCTGGACGGACACCGCCCAGGGGCCCCAGGAGGAGGAACGTACGCCATGAGCCAGACCGTCGACCGCGCGCTGAGCATCCTGCCGCTGCTCGCCGAGGGCCCCGCCGACCTCGGACAGGTCGCCGACCGCCTCGGCGTCCACAAGTCCACCGCCCTGCGGCTGCTGCGCACCCTGAACGAACACGGCCTGGTCTACCGCCAGTCCGACCAGCGCTACCGCCTCGGCGCCCGGCTCTTCGCCCTCGCCCAGGAGGCCGTGGAGAACCTCGACATCCGCGAGATCGCCCACCGCCACCTGCTGCGCCTCAACGAGACCTGCGGCCACACCGTGCACCTCGCGGTGTACGAGGAGAACGAGGTCCTCTACATCGACAAGGTCGACAGCCGCTACCCGGTGCGCATGTACTCGCGGATCGGCAAGCCCGTCGCGATAACCGTCGCCGCCGTGGCCAAGCTGCTGCTCGCCGACCTCCCCGAGCCCGAGCGGCGCACGGTCGCCGAACGGCTCGACTACCCCCTGTACACGGCCCGTTCGACCCCCGGCCCGGCCGCCTTCCTCAAGGAGCTGGCCACCGTGCGCGAACAGGGCTGGGCCACCGACCTCGGCGGCCACGAGGAGTCCATCAACTGCGTCGCCGCCCCCGTCCGCGGCGCCGACGGCCGGGTGGTCGCCGCGATGTCGGTGTCCGCGCCGAACGTCGTCGTCACCGCCGACGAACTCCTCACCCTGCTCCCGCTGGTGCGCCGGACCGCGGACGCCATCAGCGGCGAGTACTCCGGCAGAACCCCCGTGACCACCCCAGACAGGGACACCGTATGACCGAGAAGACCGCCCTCACGCCCACCACCCACACCGTGCCGCCCGCGAAGTTCTCCCACGGCGTGCGGAAGGGCGACATCCTCCAGGTCGCCGGCCAGGTCGGCTTCCTGCCCGCCGAGGAGGGCAAGCCCCCCACGCCCGCCGGCCCCGGCCTGCGCGAGCAGACCCTGCAGACCCTCGCCAACGTCAAGGCCATCCTCGAAGAGGGCGGCGCGAGCTGGGACGACGTGATGATGATCCGCGTCTACCTCACCGACGTGGACCACTTCGCCGAGATGAACGGCATCTACAACACCTACTTCGAGGAGCAGGGCCTCACCCAGCCGCCCGCCGCGCGCACCACGGTCTACGTGGGCCTGCCCGCCGGACTCCTCATCGAGATCGACGCGCTCGCCGTCCTCGGCTGACGCCCGCCTCGGCTGAAGCCCCCCTCGGCTGACACTCCACCCCTCGGCTGAAGCCCCCCTCGCCCCACCGCACGTCGTCCCGCACGGCGCGGCGCCCGCACTTCCCGGGTGCCGCGCCGCGATCCCCCCTGCCCGAAAGCCCCCTGCACTTACGGTACTTAGCCAGAGGACCCCCGAATGTCCCCCTCGCTCGCCGCCGCAGCCCCGCAGACACCCCCGCACACCGGAGGGCTGCTCCTCCTCGTCGACGGGACGACCGGCCTGCTCCTGGTGGCCGCCCTCGGCATCGCCCTGCTGCTGTTCCTGATCATCAAGGCGCGGCTCCAGCCGTTCGTCGCGCTGCTGGCCGTCTCCATAGCCGTCGGCCTGCTGGCCGGCCTGTCCGTCACCGAACTCTTCGGCACGGTCCAGAACACCGGCGCCGTCTCCACCATCGAGTCCGGCATGGGCGGCATCCTCGGCCACGTCGCCATCATCATCGGCCTGGGCACCATGCTCGGCGCGATCCTGGAGGTCAGCGGCGGCGCGGAGGTCCTCGCCGACCGGCTGCTCGGCCTCTTCGGCGAACGGCGCGCCCCGCTCGCCATGGGCCTGACCGGCCTGATCTTCGGCATCCCGGTCTTCTTCGACGTCGGCATCTTCGTCCTCGCGCCGCTCGTCTACGCGGCCGCCAGGCGCGGCGGCAAGTCGATCGTGCTGTACTGCATGCCGCTGCTCGCCGGCCTGTCCATGACCCACGCCTTCCTGCCGCCGCACCCCGGCCCGGTGGCCGCCGCCGGGCTGCTGCACGTGCAGCTCGGCTGGATCATCCTCATGGGCGTCGTCTGCGGCATTCCGGCGGTGCTGGCCGCCTGGGCGTACGCCGCCTGGATCGGCAGGCGCGTCCTCGTCGAGGTGCCCCAGGACATGGCCGAGGCGGCCGAGGAGGCCAAGCGGGCGGTACTGGAGGAACAGCGGGCCTCCGGCGTCCAGCCGCGCGAGACGCCCGTGCCGCTGGGCACCGTCCTCGGCATCATCGGCACCCCGCTGGTACTGATCCTCGCCGCCACCTTCTCCTCGGTCGCGCTGGACCCCTCCACCGGCCGGTCCGTGATCGAGTTCTTCGGCCACCCCTTCGTCGCCCTCACCATCGCCCTGGTGCTCGCCTACTACCTGCTGGGCGTGCGCCGCGGCTGGTCCCGCAAGTCCCTGGAGAAGGTCTCCACGGCCTCCCTCAAGCCGGTCGGCAACATCCTGCTGGTGGTCGGCGCGGGCGGTGTCTTCGGCGCGGTGCTCAAGGCGAGCGGCGTGGCGCAGGCCCTGTCCGACACCTTCCACGGCGTGGGCCTGCCGGTGATCGTGCTGGCCTACCTGATCTCGCTGGTGCTGCGCGTCGCGCAGGGCTCGGCGACGGTGGCGATCGTGACCACGGCCGGGATCGTCGCCCCGCTGCTGGCCGCGGGCCACCACTCCCAGGCGTTCACCGCCCTGGTCATCATGGCCATCTCGGCCGGCTCCATCTTCGCCTCGCACGTCAACGACGGCGGCTTCTGGATGGTGGCGAAGTACTTCGGCATCAGCGAACGGGACACGCTGCGCACCTGGACGGTCCTGGAGAGCGTGCTGTCGGTGGCGGGGTTCGCGGTGGCGGCCGTGCTGAGCCTGTTCGTGTGAGCGGTCGCCGGCCGGTTGTAGGAGTCTGATAACGAAGTAGGGGCTGACTGTCCCCGGCACAGGATCGTGAACCATACTGCCCGCTGTGGAGCAGCGCAAAGGTTCGAGCAGCCAGCCCCTGAAGAACGAGCCCGTGACGGGCGCCGGATTCGACCCGGCGTTCGTCCCCGGCCTCACCTCACCCGCGCAGGCGCGCCCGCGCACGGAACCGGAGACGGAACCGGAAGCGGAAGCGGTAGCGGAACCGGTGGAGACGCGGCCGGAGGAGGCGGCGGCGCCGGTCACGCCGGCCGAGGACGCGGTGCCGGACGGCCCCGGGCCCGGCGCCGGTTCCGACGCCGAGGACGGCGAGGACGCCGGCGAGCCGGACGCCGAGGAGCCGGACGGCCCGGTGTTCGAGGCCGCCGACCGCCGCGCCCGGATCGTCGCCGACCACCGGGGCGTACGCCTCGTCCTCGACGACCAGGAGTGCGAGTTCCGCTGGGACGAGATCGCCGCCGTCGAGTCGGCGACCCCGCGCTTCGGCAAGCGGTTCACCGTCACGGTCCACACCCCCGAGCGCCGCTGGTACCCCATCGAGATCGAGGCCCCGTCGCGGTCCCGCTTCAGCGAGTGGGAGACGCGGTTGGACGCGGTCCTGGACGCGTACTTCGAGGACGGGGAAGCGGAGGCGGAAACGGACGAGTCGCCCAAGGACGAGTCCACCAAGGACGGGACGCCCAAGGACGGGACCACCAAGGACGAGTCGTCCAAGGACGGGACCACCAAGGACGAGTCGTCCAAGGACGGCGTGGAGTCCTGACCGCCGCCGATGCCGCACCCCCCTCGGCGAGGGCGGTGCGGCACCGGCCGTTCCGGTTCCGGGGCCGGTGGCAGCCGGGGTTACGGCAGGGCGTGGACGTGCGCGCCCACCGAGTTCGACCAGGCGTTGCCCGCCGCCGCGTCCCAGTTGGTGGACCAGGTCATGGCGCCGCGCAGGTCGGGGTAGGTCTTCGACGGCTTGAAGGTGCCGCAGCCGGTCTGCCTGGTCAGGCAGTCCAGGGCGTTGTTCACCACGGTGGGGGAGACATAGCCGCCGCCCGCGGCGCTGGATGAGGCGGGCAGGCCCAGGCCCACCTGGGACGGCGCGAGGCCGCCTTGGAGCTGGATGCAGGCAAGGGCCGTCAGGAAGTCGACGGTGCCCTGCGCGTACACCTTGCCGTCGCAGCCCAGCATGGCGCCGCTGTTGTAGTACTGGGTGTTGACGACCGTGAGGATGTCCTTGATGTCCAGCGCGGTCTTGAAGTAACCGGCGGACGTCGACTGCATGTCGATGGTCTGCGGGGCCATCGTGATGATCAGGGACGGTCCGGCCTTGGCGGACAGGGCGCGCAGGGCCTGTGCCATGTAGGTGGGGTTGAGGCCGTTCTCCAGGTCGATGTCGACGCCGTCGAAGCCGTACGTCTGCATCAGGGAGTACACCGAGTTGGCGAAGTTGGCCGCGGAGGCGGAGTCGCTGACCGAGACGGTGCCCTTCTCGCCGCCGACCGAGACGATGACCTTCTTGCCGGCCGCCTGCTTGGCCTTGATGTCGGCCTTGAACTGGTCGACGGTGTAGCCGTTCAGGCCGGCCGAGTCGAGGGTGAAGGTGACCGCGCCCGGCGTGGTGGTGGCGTCCGCGAAGGCGACCGCGATGATGTCGTAGGCGGCGGGGACGTCGGAGATCTTCTGCACGGTGGCGCCGTTGTTGAAGTTCTGCCAGTAGCCCGTCACGGCGTGCTTGGACAGGGTGCCGCCGCCTCCGCCTCCGCCGGTGGCCGACGTGGTGGCCGTCACCGCCGCCGACCTGGCCGACTCGCCCGCCGCGTTCACCGCGGTGACCTGGAAGGAGTACGCGGTCGAGGCGGTCAGTCCGGTCACCGTGGCCGATGTGCCGCTCACCGACTGGACCTTGGCGCCGCCGCGGTAGACGTTGTAGCCGGTCGCGTTGGAGACGGGGTTCCAGGCCAGGGAGACCGAGGAGGACGTGGTGCCGGTGGCCGCGAGGCCGGCCGGCGCCGCCGGGACCGTGGGCGCCGGGTCACCGCCGCCGCCCCCGTCCGGGCCGGAGACCGACACGTCGTCCGCGTAGTACGCGGCCTGCCCGTACCAGCCGTGCAGGTACACCGTCACCGAGGTGGTCGAGGACCCGGTGGTGAAGGTGGTGGACAGCTGCTTCCAGCTCGCCGTGTCCGGCGTCCACGTCGACACGTCGGTGGTGCCCGTGCCGGTGGCGCCCAGGTAGGCGTACCCGCCCTGCACCCACGCGCTGAGCGTGTACGTCGAGTTGGGCTTGACCGCGACCGCCTGGGTGCACTGGGCGTTGTCCTGCCCGGCCGGGGTGGCCTTGAGCGCGGCCGAGCCGCTGTGCACCGGCGAGGAGACGGTCGTGCCGCTGCCGGCCGAGCACGTCCAGTTGCTCAGGCCCGACTCGAAGCCGGCGTTCCTGGCGTTGTTGACGTCGGCGGCCGAGGCCAGGCCGGTGCCCGCGAAGGAGAGGGCGAGGGCGGCGATGACGGCTCCGGACCAGATGGTCAGCGGCCGGAGCCGACTGGGGCCGGTCGTGCCTGGTGCGCCTGGTACGCGGTCCACTGGGTCCTCCGAGGGGAAGAAGGGGAGGGAGGGGGAGGGGGCTGAGCGACGGTGGCCACCGTTGGTCGTACAAGTTGGTCCAGACCAATTGGCTTGTCAAGAGGTCCAGACCAAGAACGGTGCCGTTCCTCCCGGTTCGGCCCGCACCCCCTTCCCGCGCGCCCGGCGGCCGCGGTCAACGGGCGGCACCGGCGCCCACGCTTGAGGGGGTGTGCAGGATGCACAACCTGCCCCCTTTTGCAGTGACTTGTGCGCCCCCAGTTGCCATAGAGCTGCTGAATCGCTGTTCTCCCCTCACAGCGCCGTGGTTACAGTGCTCACGTAGTCACGCTGTGAAGTCGACTCGGTGCGCCGGCGGAACGACGGCGGGCCGGCAGGGGCGTCAGACGGGGAGTGCGCGTGTCCACTGCGATCGCTGTGACCGGCGCCGACATGGCGCTGCCCGCGCAGGACGAGCGGACCGTGCCCGCCGTCGTCCTGCGCGACCTCGGCCAGGAGCCGTTGGAACGCACGCTCGACACCCTGCGGACCCTGCTCGACCAGCACGGACACCTGATCGTGGTGTGCTCGCGGGCCCTGCCCGAGGCCGCGGTGCGCCGGCTGCACACCGCCCGCGTGCTGCTGGAGAGCGACCGCATCGCCCTGTTCCGGCCCGAGCTGCCGCCCCTGGCCGTCGCCGTCCTGGCCCGGCAGTTACGCCAGCTCGCCTCCTGCGACCTCGGCCCCGGCGTACTCGCCTCCGCGGGCCGGCTGCTCACCCACTACGTCCACTGCGGAGCCGTCCTCAACTCCGTCACCCGGCTGGACCGCGTCCCCGTCGGCCTCAAGGCGCACGCCAAGTCCTGGGTGCCGGGCAGCCAGTTCGGCGTCATCGCCCACCCCGAGCCCCAACTGGTCCGCATCGGCCCCGAGGCCGCCCTGGCCGGACCCGACTTCGCCACCTGGCTGCTCGTCGCCAAGGGCCAGCTCCAGAGCGACTGGATCACCACCTCCCTCGCCCCGGCCTGGCAGGTGCTCGGGCTGCGCGAGGCCGCGCTCCCGGCCGAGTCCGCCGCCTGGTGGGGCACGGGACGGCTGGTCGAGTTCTGCGGCTACCTGCCCGACCTGTCGGTCCTCTACCAACTGGTCACGTCCGTGCGCCAGAGCCCCTGCCACTGGTGCGGCATCGACGTCATCGGGGACCGCTGCGTCTTCTGCTCCGCCGTCCCGCCCCTGCCCGAGGAACCGGCCCGGACGGCCCCGACGGCCCGGACGGGCGGGCCCCGCCGCGGCCACGCCCCTCACGACCCCACTGCCCCTCACGACCCCACTGCCCCCGAAGGCCCCCAAGGCCCCTACGAGAGCCGCACATCCGCCGGGTGAGCCCCGGGCACCGCCCTCCGATTCCGCTCGAACGACTACCCCCCGACGAGGTCGTACGGTTCATGAACTCCCGTCAGCGCCGCGGCGTGATAATCCTGGTCCTGTCCGTCATCTGCGCCCTCGGCGCGTTCGTGGGCGTGCTCTCGGTCATCGGCGACGTCAAGTCCAAGGTCGGCCCCGAGGTCACGGCGTACCGGCTCAGGACCGACGTGCAGCCCTACACGGCGCTGAGCACGAGCCAGTTCGAGAAGATCTCCATGCCCAGGCGGTGGCTGTCGCCCACCGCCGTCACCGACCTCGCGCAGCTCCGCGGCAAGATCGCGGTCACCACGCTCCAGCGGGGTTCCCTGCTGCAGAGCGACATGATGGTGGACCGGCCCGCCCTGCGCCCCGGGCAGCAGGAGGTCGCCATCATGATCGACGCGGCGACCGGTGTGGCCGGCAAGATCACACCGGGCGCCACGGTCAACGTGTACGCCACCTTCCCCGGGCAGCGGCAGGGCGACCCCGCCCAGTCCAAGATCATCGTGACCGGTGCCAGGGTGCTCGACGTGGGCCACATCACCGCCCTCGACCCGGGCGCCGACAACCGCGGCCAGCAGCCCTCCGAGGCCGTCCCGATCACCTTCGCGCTGACCACCATCGACGCCCAGCGCATCACCTACGCCGAGTCCTTCGCCCAGCGGGTCCGGCTCGCCCTGGTCGCCCCGGGCAGCGACACCGGCGTCCCCGCCAAGGACCGCACGTACGAACTCGCGAACGACAAGTGAGAGGCCCGCACGCATGCCCACCAGGATCCTCCCGGCCGTAGGCGACGCGGACGCGGTCCGGTCCATCACGACCCTGCTCAGCCAGCTCCCCGACGCCGAGCCGCTGCCCCCCGTCGCCGACTCCACCCAGCTCGTCGACTCCCTGGCGCGGCTGGCCGCCGAGTCCGTGGACGACCTGCCCGAGATCGTGGTCGTGCACGAGCGGATCGGCCCGGTCCCGGCCCTGGAACTGGTCCGCGAGGTCGCGCTGCGCTTCCCGGCGGTCGGCGTCATCCTCGTCACCGCCGACGCGGGCCCCGGCCTGTTCCCGGCCGCCATGGACGCCGGCGCCCGCGGCCTGCTCGCGCTGCCGCTGAGCTACGAGGAACTGGCCGCCCGGGTGCAGGCGGTGGCCCAGTGGTCGGCGGGCGTACGGCGCCACCTCGGGCACGGCGGCGACGTGCTGCCCGGTGTGGGCGGGCGCGTGGTGACGGTCAGCGGCGCCAAGGGCGGCGTCGGCGCCACCCTGACCGCCGTCCAGCTCGCCCTGGCCGCCCAGGCCGCCGGGCGCAGCACCGCCCTGGTCGACATGGACCTCCAGACCGGCGACCTCGCCTCCTACCTGGACGTGCAGTTCCGCCGCTCGGTCGTCGACCTCGCCGCCATCGCCGACATCTCCCCGCGCGTCCTGGCCGACGCCGTCTTCCGCCACGACAGCGGCCTCGCGCTGCTGCTCGCCCCCGCCGAGGGCGAACGCGGCGAGGAGGTCACCGACCGGGCCGCCCGGCAGATCATCGGCGCCCTGCGCTCCCGCTACGAGATCGTCGTACTGGACTGCGGGGCCCAGCTGAGCGGCGCGAGCGCGGCGGCCGTGGAGAGCGCCGACACCGCCCTGCTGGTCACCACCCCCGACGTGGTCGCGGTGCGCGCGGCCAAGCGGACGGTACGGATGTGGGACCGGCTGCAGATCCGCAAGGCGGAGGAGACCACGGTCGTGGTCAACCGCCACACCCGGGCCACCGAGATCCAGCCACCGCTCATCCGCAAGATCACCGGCACCGCGGTGGCCGGCACCGCGATCCCCGCCAACTTCAAGGAACTCCAAGGCGCGGTCGACGCCGGCCGCGTCCACGAACTGGACAACCGGAGCACCGTCAAGCAGGCCCTGTGGGGCCTGGCCGGCGAACTCGGCCTGGTCGCGGCCCCCGAGACCGCCGCCAAGGGGCACGGCCGGCCGCGCGGCGAGCGGGGCGCCGGGGGCCTGCGGCGGCGCAGGGAGGCGGGCGGATGAACAGGCGCACCGCAGCGCGGTTACGGTCCGACAGCGGACAGGTCGCCATCGAACTCCTGGGCATGGCACCGACCATCGTCATCACCCTCGTACTGCTGTGGCAGTGCGTGCTGCTGGGCTACACGTACACCCTGGCGGGCAACGCCGCCGACGAGGCGGCCCGGGCGGCCACCGCGGCGACGGGGGACCGGACGGCGGCCTGCCGTGCGGCCGGCGAGCAGGACCTGCCGGCCGCCTGGCGCGACGGCGCCGACATCACCTGCGGGGCGGGCGGCACGGGTTACGTCACGGCCGACGTACACCTGAAGGTCCCCGTCCTCCTGCCCGGCCTGATCGGCTTCCCGATCCCGGTGACCGGCCACGCCGCCGCGGTGGAGGAGGTGAAGGACTGACATGCGCCGCGTTCGTACCGCTGGAGGTGGCTGCGCTTGTGTCGCCGGTGGTGGCTGCGCCGGTCAGGGTGGAGGTGGCTGCGCTTGTGTCGCCGGTGGTGGCTGCGCCGGTCAGGGTGGAGGTGGCTGCGCGTGTGTCGCCGGTGGTGGCTGCGCCGGTCAGGGTGGAGGTGGCTGCGCGTGTGTCGCCGGTGGTGGCTGCGCCGGTCACGGCGGAGGTGGCCGCGCCCGTTACGCCGGTGGTGGCCGCGCTCGTACAGCCGATGGCGGCAACGTCCGCGCCGCCGGAGATCGCCGCGCTCGTACCGCCGGTGGCGGCAGCGCCCGCACGACTGGTGACGGCAGCGCTCTTGCGGCCGGTGACGGCAGCGCCCGTACCGCCGGAAAAGGCCGCATCGCGCTCCCCGCGCCCTCCGGGCCCTCCGCGCGCCCCGCCCCCCGCCGCGAGCGCGGGCAGGTCGCCATCGAGTATCTCGGGTTCATCCCCGTCCTGTTGCTGGTCGCCCTGGCCGCCGTCCAGATCGGGCTCGTCGCCTACAGCGCCCAGCAGGCCGGCACCGCGGCCCGGGCGGGGGCCCGCGCGGCCTCCCTGGACAAGGACGCCCAGCAGGCGTGCGCCGAGGCGGTCAGCGGCTGGCTCGCCGGGCGTACCAGCTGCGCGGCCGCGCCCGGCGGCGACACGGTCACCGTCACCGCCACCGTCCGCATCCCGTCGGTCATCCCGCTGTGGAACCCGGTCGGCACCGCCACCAAGACCGCCACCATGCCGCTCGACCACTGACGAAGGACGAGGAGCCCGCACCCATGAGCCTGCGCGCACGGATCACCTCCCCCGAGGAGAACGGCAACCGGGGCGAGGACGGCCATCTGGTCGCCTCCTACCGGGCCAAGCTGCTGGAGGAGATCGACCTCGCGGAGATGAGCGCGCTGGCCACCGCCGACCGGCGGGCCCGGCTGGAGCGGGTGCTCGGGCACATCATCAGCCGCGAGGGCCCGGTCCTGTCCACCGTCGAACGCGCCCAGCTGATCCGCCGCGTGGTCGACGAGGCACTCGGCCTCGGCATCCTCGAACCCCTCCTCGAAGACGCCTCCATCACCGAGATCATGGTCAACGGCCCCGACGCGGTCTTCGTCGAGCGCGGCGGCCGGGTCGAACAGCTCCCGCTGCGCTTCGCCTCCCACGACCAGCTGATGCAGACCATCGAACGGATCGTCTCCACCGTCAACCGGCGCGTGGACGAGTCGAACCCGATGGTCGACGCCCGGCTGCCGTCCGGCGAACGCGTCAACGTGATCATCCCGCCGCTGTCGCTGACCGGCCCGATCCTCACCAT
This sequence comes from Streptomyces sp. NPDC047017, assembly GCF_040644175.1. Classification (NCBI taxonomy): domain Bacteria; kingdom Bacillati; phylum Actinomycetota; class Actinomycetes; order Kitasatosporales; family Streptomycetaceae; genus Streptomyces; species Streptomyces sp. NPDC047017. Next base: position 44,701 of record NZ_JBEYVW010000030.1, read on the forward strand.
CCGCCGCTTCCCGCGCTCCTTCACCCTGCCGGAGCTGATCTCCTTCGGCTCGCTCGACGAACCCATGCTGTACCTGCTGGCCGCCCTGGTGCAGGCCAAGTTCAACATCATCGTGTCCGGCGCCACCGGCACCGGCAAGACCACTCTGCTCAACGCCCTCTCCGGCCTGATCCCCGAGGGCGAACGCATCATCACCATCGAGGACTCCGCCGAACTCCAGCTCCAGCAGGCGCACGTCGTACGGCTGGAGGCGCGCCCGCCCAACGTGGAGGGCCGCGGCCGGATCGGCATCCGCGACCTCGTGCGCAACTCGCTGCGCATGCGCCCCGACCGCATCGTCGTCGGCGAGGTCCGCGGCGGCGAGTCCCTGGACATGCTCCAGGCCATGTCGACCGGCCACGACGGCTCGCTGGCCACCGTGCACGCCAACAGCGCCGAGGACGCCCTGATGCGCCTGCAGACCCTCGCCTCCATGTCCGACGTGGAGATCCCCTTCCCCGCCCTGCACGACCAGATCAACAGCGCCGTGGACGTCCTGGTGCAGCTCACCCGGTTCGCCGACGGCGCCCGCCGCGTCACCGAGATCGCCCTGCTGGACAGCCACGGCAGCGAGCCGTACCGGCTGGCGACCGTCGCCCGCTTCGCCGCCCGCCCGATGACCGGCGACGGCCGTATCCATGGCGTCTTCGCGTACCACCCGCTGCCCCGCCGCGCCGCCGACCGCCTCTACATGGCGGGCCAGCCGCTGCCCGCGGCCTTCGGCGTCGCCCAGTCCGCCGACCAGTTGGCCACCCGGGAAGCCAGGTAGGAGCACCCCATGGACATGACCACGGACAGGTGCACGGGCCGGAGCACGGACAGGTGCACGGGCCGGAGCACGGACAGGAGCACGGACAGGAGCACCCCATGGACTTGAGCACCCTCGTCGCCCTCACCACCGGCGCCACCCTGCTGGCCTGCGTCCTGGCCGTCGTCGGCCTGCACGCCCACACCACGGGCCGCGCCCAGCGGGCGGAACTCGTCGACCGGCTGACGTACACCGGCCCGGCCCCGGCCGGCCGCCGGCGCCGCTTCCCGAACCTCGACCGCCGCCTGCGCCGCACCAAGACCGGCCGCCGGCTGGAACGGAGACTGGCCGCCACCGGCCTGGACGTCACCCCCGGCGAGTTCTTCGCCGCCATGCTCGCCGTCACCGCCGCCCTCTGGCTGATCGGGCAGGCCGCCCTGGCCCCCTTCTTCGGCCCGCTCGCCGGCCTCCTCGGCATCTGGGCGGCCCTGCAGTTCCTCACCTGGCAGCGGCAGAAACGCATCGAGAAGTTCATCAACCAGCTTCCCGAACTGGCCCGCATCCTCGCCAACGCCACGCAGGCCGGCCTCGCCCTGCGCACCGCCATCGGCATGGCCGCCGAGGAACTGGAGGCCCCGGCAGGCGAGGAACTCGGCAAGGTCGCCCACCAGCTCGCGCTGGGCGCCTCGATGGACGACGCGCTCGGCGAGTTGGCCGACCGGCTGCCCTCACGTGAACTGGTCGTCCTGGTCACCACCCTGGTCCTGTCCAACCGGGCGGGCGGCCAGGTGGTCAGCGCCCTGCGCAACCTCACCGAGACCCTGGAGGAACGCAAGGAGACCCGCCGCGAGATCCGCACCCAGCTCTCCCAGGTCACCATGACCTCCTACGCCGTCCCCGTGCTCGGCGTCGGCGCGCTCTTCCTGATGAACGGCGTCCGGTCGGGCGCCCTCGAACGCATGACCGGCTCCCCGGCCGGCCAGATCGCGGTCATCATCGCCTTCGCCCTGTACGCCGTCGGGTTCTTCCTGATCCGGCGGCTGTCCCGCATCGACGTCTGAACCACCCGGCCGACGCAAGACGGAAGGAGGCGCGGCGACCGATGGCATGGCTGCTCGCGCTCATGATGGGCCTCGGCGTCTTCGGCGCCTTCGCCGGCGTCCGCATGTACCGCGCCGACGCCCGGCTGCCCAGCGACCTGGCGCTCGCCCTGGAGGTCGGCGCCACCCGCACCGGCGCGGTCGACTCGGTCATCGACCGCCTCGGCATGCGCTACGCCCCCGCCGTCCTGCGCCTGATGGGCCCGAAGCTGGTCGCCCGCTACCGCCGCAGGATCGACCTGGCCGGCAACCCGGGCGGCCTGACCATCGACCGCTACGCGGCCCGGCGCGCGGTCTACGGCTTCCTGGGCGGCGTCGGCGGCCTGGTGTTCGTGGTGCGCGGCCAGTATCTGGTGGCCGTGCTCCTGCTCGCCTTCGGCGCGTTCTGGACGGAGGTCGGCATCTGGTCGGCCATCCGCATCCGGCGGGACGTGATCGAGCGGACCCTGCCGGACTTCCTCGACGTGCTCGCGGTCGTGGTCAGCGCCGGACTCGGCTTCCGCCAGGCCCTGGACCGCGTCGCCACGCGCTACGAGGGCCCGTGGGCGGACGAACTGCGCATCACCCTGCGCCAGATGGACCTCGGCATGAGCCGCCGCGAGGCCTTCGCGGAACTGCGCCGCAGGAACGACTCCGAGCAGGTCGCCATGTTCGTCACCGCCCTCCAGCAGGGCGAGGAACTGGGCGCCCCGATCGTGGACACGCTGGTCGCCCTCGCCAAGGACATGCGCCGCACCGACGCGCAGAACGCCCGCCGCAAGGCCGCCCGCGCCGTCCCCAAGGCCACCTTGATGATCACCACCTTCATGGTCCCGGCCACCCTGATCCTCCTCGCCGCGGGCCTGATCCTGGGCTCCGGAGTGGACTTCGGCTCGGTGACGGGGAAGTAGGGGAAGTCAGGGGCGGGACGAGGGGGAGGGGTGAGGTCATGACGGTGACGGGGGAGCGGACGGGGCGGGGAGCGGGCCCGGCGTCGGTGTCGACGTCGGCGCCTTCGCCGCTGCCGGGGATACCGAGGCAACCGGGTGGGCGTATGACGCGATCGGCACGGGCCGGACGACGCGATACGGCAGGTGACCGGGCAGGGGACGGCCACGAGGCCCCGGACGATGGCGGCGTCATGGATGACGTGGCCGGGGTCGGCGTCCCGGACGGCGGCGGCGAGCGCATCCAGATCAGCGCGCTCCAGGCGATGTGCCGCCACGTCTTCGCCTTCCGCCTGGCGATGATCGCCCTCTCCGCCCCCGCCGCGCTCGTGCACGCCGCCCCCGGCCTGGCCGTGCGCCTGGTCGGGACGGCCGTGGTCGTCACGTTCATGGGCTCGTACGTCCTCTTCCGGGACTGGGAACGCTTCGGCCCCCTCCTGCTGCGCCACCCCACCCTCCTCGCGCTGGACACCCTCCTCGGCTCGCTCCTGCTCGTCGCGGCCGGCCCCGACAGCCCCCTGGCCTACGTCAGCGTCTGCACCCCCCTGCTGGCCGGCCTGGTCTACAGCTGGCGCGGCGCGGCGATCTTCGCCTCGCTCCAGTCACTGATCCTGCTCCTCGTCCACACCGCCTCCAGAGGCCCGCACACCGGCCTGGCACAGGCCGCGCTCTTCCCCGGCCTGTGCCTCATCGCGGGCGCGGCCGGCGCCACCCAGCGCACCCTGCTGCTCCGTTTCGGAGCGGCGACGCGGGCCCTGACCGCGGTCCAGGCGCGGCTGGCCGTCACCGAGGCGGTGGCCGCCGAACGGGCGCGCCTGGCACGGGAGATGCACGACTCGGTGGCGAAGACGCTGTACGGCGTGGCACTGGCCGCCGACGGCCTGGCGAACACGGCGGGCGCGGCGGGCACGGACCATGGGGACCCGGAGCTGATCGCGCGGCAGGCGGAACTGGTGGCCCGCTCGGCACGCCGCGCCGCCGCCGAGGCACGGGAGCTGCTGACGGACCTGCGCCGCGAGAACGACCCGAGGCAGGGAATCGACATCCTGGCGGAACTGGCGGCCAAAGTGCGGGATTTCAGCGTTCGCACGGGACTGCCCGCCGTCTGCCGCCACCGCCCGTCCGACGACACGGACGCACCGGACGCGGGAGACATGCCGTTGCTGCCCCCCGCCGTGGCCCGGCAGCTCCTCGCGGTGGCCGCGGAGGCGATGGAGAACGCCCACCGCCACGCGGCACCGACCCGCGTCGAGGTGAGCGCGGGCCGCGAAGGCGACCTGCTGTGCCTCACCGTCAGCGACGACGGCCGCGGCCTGCCCCCCGGCACAACGCTCGAACAATTACGCGGCTCGGGCCACTTCGGCCTGGTCGGCATGGCCGAGCGGGCGGCGTCGGTGGGCGCCCGCCTCCGCATCGGCCGCGGCACTCACCAAAGGGGCACGGAGGTCCGCCTGGAACTCCCGCTGGGAGCCGTGACGCCACCACCCCCTGACTCTTTGACCCTGTGAACCCCGAGAGGAGGCCACCGATGCCGACGCCGACGCCGACGCCGAACGAGCAACCCGCGCCCCTGCGCGTCGTCGTCGCGGACGACAACCCGGTCGTCCGCGCCGGCCTGACGGCCCTGCTCTCCGGCCGCCCGGACATCACGGTGGTCGCGGAGGCCGCCGACGGCCGCGAGGCGTGCGAGGCGACCCGCGCCCACCGTCCGGACGTCGTCCTCCTGGACGTCCGCATGCCCGGCGTCGACGGCATCTCCGCGCTGCCGTACCTCGTGCCGATCGCCCCGGTGGTGATGCTCACCTACAGCCGCGAGCCGGAGGTCGTCCAGGAGGCCCTGCGCCGGGGCGCGGGCGGCTATCTGGTCCACGGCGAGTTCACAGCCGCCCAACTGGTGGACGCGGTACGCGACGTCAGGGCGGGCAGGGCCCACTTCACCGCCACGGCGGCGGACGCGCTGCTGGCCCGGCTGCGTGAGGACGGTCCCCCCGGGGGGTCGAGAGGCTTAGAAGATGCAACTGCACATGCGCATCAGCCATCAACTCCCAACCAGCCCAACATTTCTGTAAAAAACCTTTCGCACTTGCAACTGAATATGGGACAGTCGTCGTCGGGACGGGCGAGTGACCGCCCGGCCACCGTCGACAGGTCGAAGTACCAACTCAGCGCGAGGGAGGCGGAGATCATGGATCTCATCGCGTCCGGCATGACGAACCACCAGATCGCCGCCGCCTGCTTCATCAGCGAGAAGACCGTCAAGAACCACATCAACCGCATCTTCGCCAAGCTCCACAGCACCAGCCGCTCCGAGGCCGCCGCAAAGTGGCTGGGCACGGCTCCGGGCTCGTCGCACCGAGGGCGGGGGTGAAAGCCGGGATGCCGCTACGACTTTGGGCCCGGAAATGGGCCCAGGGACCCTCGCGGACCCTCACCCCTCCGGCGTACGGTTCCGCCGCCGCAAGCGGCACCGAGCCCGAACCCGGAGGGGAACACCATGAGCAACCTGATGCTGAAGACCGCGGTTGCGACCAAGATCCGCGTGAACGGCTGGAAGAACACCACGGCGGAAGCGATGCGCCGCCGCGCCGGCGACAAGGGCCAGACCGCGGTGGAGTACCTGGGCATCATCGCGGTGGTGGTAGCGATCGTGCTGGCGATCACGGGCACGGGCATCGGCCAGACGATCCTCGGAAAGATCACGGGACTGATCGCCAAGGTCGGCAATTGACACGACCGCGGCGCCACGGCGACGAAGGGCAGGCTTTCCCCATCTACCTCACGGTGGTGGCGGGCCTGCTCTTTCTCGCTTTCGCGTACTTCGCGGTCGGCCAGGCGACGGTGAACAGGAGCGGTGCCCAGACGGCCGCCGACGCGGCGGCGCTCGCGGCGGCCCAGGACACCCGGGACCAGCTCGCCGGAGAGTGGGTCAAGGACATACTCGATCCGGCCAAGTGGCAGCAGATCTTCGACGGCGACGGCCCGGGGCTCCAGCTGTCGTGCCGGCGGGCGTACGAACTGGCCCAGCGGAACGACGCCCATGTGCTGGACTGCGCGCCCAGCGGGCCGCTGTCCTACGCGGTCGATGTCGAGACCGACAAGTCCATGGGGAAGTCGGTCGTCCCCATCACCGAGAACAAGCACTCGAAAGCGCACGCCACTGCCGTGATCGAGCCGCTCTGCTCGTTTCCGTCTCCGGCTGCGGCTCCAGGCCCTGACGCGTTGCCGCGTCTCACCTGCAAGAACAGGTACTGGGACCTGGATCCGAAGGATCTCACCGACCTTCCCAAGCCGAACGATCTCTTCGACGTCCATCTGGCCGACCGATAAGCGAACGACGAGTGACGAAGGAAGCAGAGCGATGAGCATTCGTTTCACTGCGAAGGCCCACAGGGGGGTGGTCGCCCTGGCCTTGACGGCCGGACTTGCCTTCGGAGCAGTCGGCTGCGGTGGTGGGGGCAGCGGGGGCGGGGATGACAAGAAGCCGGAGGCTCCGGCGACGGCCTCGAAGGACGGCGGTTCCAATCCGAGTACGCAGGAGGGGCAGTCCCAGGCACCCATCGCCGAGATTCAGGGCCAGGACGGACTGCTTCTTCAAATCACGTCCGCTCAGCGGGACGCGGGTGGCTTCGTCACGGTCAACGGAACACTGAAGAACGACGGAGCCAAGTCGGTGGTTGTCCCGCCACAGACCAGCGGCAACGAAACCGAGATCATCAAGAACGGACCCTCGCTGGGCGGCGCCACGCTCGTGGACGCGAAGGGTAAAAAGCGCTACTACGTGCTGCGGGACACGGACGGGCGGCCGTTGACCACGACCGGTCTCGGCAACATGGAACCAGGCCAGACACTCCCCGTCTTCATGCAATTCCCCTCCCCCCCGACCACCACCACAGACGTCACCCTCCAACTCCCCACCTTCTCCAGCGCCACCGTCAAGATCTCCGGATGAGGCGGCCACCATGACCCGACCCCGTCTCACCCTCACCCTCACCCTCACAGCCACCACCGTCCTCCTCGCCGCCCACCTCTGCGGTGCCGTCGCGGCGCGGGCGGACGGCGGGCCGAGTGTGCCGCCCGGCACGGAACCCTCCGCGTCCGCTCCCGTGAAGGTCGACCCGAACGACCCGGACCTCAAGCTCCCCGAGGGCGCCACCCTCGCCGCGCCCAAGGTGCTGGACATCAAGTCGGTGGTCGAGGACCAGGGCGGCGAGGAACGCCGTGAGGACACCAACACCGACGTGACGTTCGCCCTTCAGGCCGAGGTGCTGTTCGCCAAGGACAGCGCGAAACTGAGCGACCAGGCACGCTCCCGTATCGACGCCATCGCACAGGAGATCAAGAAGCAGCACGCGACCCAGGTCCGCGTCTTCGGCTTCACCGACAACCTCGGCACCCACGAACACGGCGTCGCCCTGTCCAAGCAGCGCGCCAACGCCGTCCAGGACGTCCTCTCCCAGGAGCTGAACGACCCGACCGTCACCTTCGACGTGCGCGGCTACGCGGAGGACTACCCCATCGCGGACAACTCCACGGAGGACGGCCGCAAGAAGAACCGCCGAGTGGAGGTCACCTTCCCCCGCACCCAGAGCTGAGCGGCCACCCCTACACCCCTTGCTCGCCCTCCGCCTCCGCCTCCACCGCCACCCGTACCCCGGCCCGCAGCCCCCACCCCGCCATCGCCCCCGCCGCCGCCTCCAGGACATGGCGGGAGCGGAGGCGGGGGAGGCCGAGGCGGTTGGGCCGCATGGTGCGGACGGCGAGGACGCGCAGCCCGCGGTCGAGATAGGCGACGTCGATCGGGACGCGCATGCGGAAGGTGTGCACCCCGCTCGCCGGGGAGAGCAGCATCGCGCCGTCGACCGTGTCCCGGCCGAGCAGGCCCTTGGTACGGGCCCGGTAGGAGGTCGCCAGCTCCACCCCGACCCTCACCGGCGCCACCGCACCAGCCCCTTCGCGCTCACCCCCGTACACGACCAGCGTCCCCACCCCGTCCCGCCAGCGCCGCCCCATGCCCCGTCGCCTCCTCACCGCCCCGACCACCACCACCACCGCGCCGCCGCCGTCATCGTCGTCGAGCCGCAGCCGTACGACCGTATCCGCACCACGGCGCCCCCACACGCCCTCCACCGATGCCCGCCCGCCCGCGCCGCCGGCGAATAGGGCGAGCGCCACCAGCCCGTACCTGAAAAGATCCCCCCATGGCAGCCCCCCACCCCGGCCCGCACCCTCAACCCCACCCCCACCCCCGCCCCAACCCCCGCTCCCGCTCCCACCCTCGCCCCTTCGAAGATCTCGTGGCCGAGGGGGTCGCCGCGCCCACCGAAGGGTGGGACTTCTCGTGGTTCGAGGGGCGGGCCACCGAGGCGCGGCCCTCGTGGGGGTACGCCGTGTCGCTGGCCGGACGGCTGTCCCGCGCGCGGGCGGTGCTCGACGTGCAGACCGGCGGCGGCGAGGTCCTCGACTTCGCGCTCGGGCGGGCCGCCCGGGCGCCCGCGCTGCTCGCGGCCACGGAGGGCTGGCCGCCCAACGTCGCCAAGGCCACCGAACTGCTGGGCCCGCGCGGCGTCGTGGTGGTCGCGGCCGAGGAGGACGCGCCGCTGCCGTTCGCGGACGCCGCCTTCGACCTGGTCATCAGCAGGCACCCGGTCCGCCCGCACTGGACGCGGCTCCTGCGCGTCCTGCGGCCCGGCGGCACGTACTTCGCCCAGCACGTCGGACCGGCCAGCGCCTTCGAACTCGTCGAGTACTTCCTGGGCCCGCAGCCCGAGGAGGTCCGCACCGCCCGGCACCCCGACCGGGAGCGGGCGGACGCGCGGGCGGCCGGGTTCGAGATCGTCGGCCTGCGCGCGGAGCGCCTGCGCATGGAGTTCCACGACATCGCGGCCGTCGTGCACTTCCTGCGCAAGGTGGTCTGGATGGTGCCGGGCTTCACCGTCGAGGCGTACGAGCCGAGGCTGCACGAGCGGATCGCGGCCGAGGGCCCGTTCGTGGCGCACAGCACGCGCCATCTGGTGGAGGCCCGCCGGCCCGGGTGACGCCGTCCGGTGGTGACGGGACGGCGTCCGGAGCGGCTCCCACCGGTCACAGTTTCCACATCGTTATCGCCTGCCCCTCCCGTCACTAGGCCGTCTGGCGTAAGTTCAGACCAACGAAATTCGCGTGCGCAAAGCTGCGCGGGGTGGGCATCGCGCAGTGGAGGGGGCTGCGCGAAGCCGGGCCCCTGATGGCGGCGGCCACGCGGCCGCCGGCCGGCCGCGGCCGGGGCGCCGCCCGCGTCAAGCGGGTGTTCGCGGCCGGGTCGCCCACACGGGGGACTCGGGGACAACTCGCCGAGCGCGTCCCAGATGGCGCAAACCTTTCGAAATCTGTCGCATCCAGGCTGTATTGCCTGTGAATCCACTGTGATCCGGCCATGATCGGCTCATGATCGGTCGCGGAATGGCAGCTTCCAGACCCCTGGAGGTGTCGCCGGGCGACTCCGGAGAGTAGTTGTGGCGCGCTGATGCACGCAGCATCACTTACGAAGGGTTATGGTGGAAACCCCCCCCTCGGGCCGGTCCGTCTCCCCCCCACGGACCGGCCCGTTTTTCTTGCACGGCGCTGCACGACGGCGCTGCACGGTGCCGTACGACGCTTCCCCCGGGCCCCTCCGGCTTCCCCGCGGAGGGCCGGCACCGCGTCGTACTCCCGGGCGCGCGCCACGGCCCGTGGGGGCACCCTGGGGAGGGCCGGGGGTAGGCTTCGCCCCCGAGGACCGCCATACGGACGAGGCCGCCGCACGGACAGGGAACGCCCCCGGGCCGCGCCTGTCCGATCCATACGGAGGGGCTGACGAACACGTGAACCTGCGCGACAAGCTGCGCAGCCTGCTGGTCAGGCTGTACGCGCGCCGGGTGGAAGGCCACCTGGACCACGCTCAGGTGCCCAAGCACATCGGCGTCATCATGGACGGCAACCGGCGCTGGGCGAAAGCCGCGGGTTCCAGCGCAATGCACGGCCACCGGGCCGGCGCCGAGAAGATCGAGGAGTTCCTCGGCTGGTGCACCGAGACGGACGTCGAGGTCGTCACCCTCTGGCTGCTGTCCACGGACAACTTCGACCGCCCCCCGGACGAGCTGGTCCCCCTGCTCGGCATCATCGAGGACGTCGTGCGCACCCTGGCCGCCGACGGCCGCTGGCGCGTGCACCACGTGGGCACCATGGACCTGCTCCCGGCGGGCATGCAGGCCGTCCTCAAGGAGGCCGAGGAGGCCACCGCCGACGTCCGGGGCATAGTGGTCAACGTCGCCATCGGGTACGGCGGGCGCCAGGAGATCGCCGACGCGGTGCGCTCCATGCTGCACGACGCCCACGACCGGGGCGTGGCCATGGGGGACCTCGCCGAGGCCGTCGACGTCGAGATGATCGGCCGCCACCTCTACACCAAGGCCCAGCCCGACCCCGACCTGGTGATCCGCACCAGCGGCGAGCAGCGGCTGTCCGGCTTCATGCTCTGGCAGACCGCCCACTCCGAGTACTACTTCTGCGAAGTCTTCTGGCCGGCCTTCCGCAAGGTCGACTTCCTGCGCGCGCTGCGCGACTACGCGGCCCGCCACCGCCGCTACGGAGGCTGATCCTCCGGCCGGCCCACCCGCGCGGGCGCTGTCCGCCGGGTCCTGCCCGCGCGCCTTTCCCCAGGACGCGCGTACCTCCCTTCACAGGGAGTTCATCAGCGCGCCGTCCCGTGCATTTGCATGGCGGCGTGATTTCGAGGGCATAGACCAGACAGGTCGACACCCGAACCACGGGTGTCGGATCTCAGCGGGCGGCGCGGAGCCGTCCGCCCGGGAGGCCCTTTGCACCAGCCCCGCCGTGCGGCCACCGTACGGGAGCAGCCGCGGAGGGCCGGTTCGCGGCCCGCGCGCGTGCACGGCGGCCGTCGACCGGCCCTGATGCCCCCACCCTCCCGGCCCGGCATCGCCTTCGTCGCTCCCCGACCTCTTCCGAGGGGGTACGTCCTTCCGTGGTGACCAGCACACAGCGCCGTAAGCCCGACCGGCGCACCTACGTTCTCGACACCAGCGTCCTGCTGGCGGACCCGAACGCCCTGACCCGCTTCGACGAGCACGAGGTCGTGCTCCCCATCGTCGTGGTCACGGAACTGGAGGCCAAGCGGCACCATCCCGAACTCGGCTACTTCGCCCGGCAGGCCCTGCGCCTGCTGGACGACTACCGGGTCCGGCACGGCCGCCTGGACGCCCCCCTTCCGCTCGGGGACCTCGGCGGCACGCTCCGGGTCGAGCTGAACCACTCGGACCCCAGCGTGCTGCCCAGCGGCTACCGCCTGGGGGACAACGACTCGCGCATCCTCGCGGTCGCCCGCAACCTGCAGGCCGAGGGGTACGACGTCACGGTCGTCTCCAAGGACCTGCCGCTGCGCATCAAGGCGTCGTCCGTCGGGCTCCTGGCCGAGGAGTACCGGGCCGAACTGGCCATCACCGACGCCTCCGGCTGGACCGGCATGTCCGAACTCACCCTGCCGGCCGAGCAGGTGGACATCCTCTTCGAGGCGGGCCACGTCCACGCGCCCGAGGCCGCCGGACTGCCCGTGCACACCGGCCTGACCATCCACTCGGAGCGCGGCAAGGCGCTGGGCCGGGTCACCGCGGACGGCAAGGTCCGCCTGGTGCGCGGCGACCGGGAGGTGTTCGGCATCAAGGGGCGCAGCGCCGAGCAGCGCATCGCGCTGGACCTGCTGCTCGACCCGGACGTCGGGATCGTGTCGATGGGCGGCCGGGCCGGCACCGGCAAGTCGGCCCTTGCGCTGTGCGCGGGCCTGGAGGCGGTGCTGGAGCGCCGTCAGCACCAGAAGGTGATGGTCTTCCGCCCGCTGTACGCGGTCGGCGGGCAGGAACTGGGCTATCTGCCCGGCACCGAGGCCGAGAAGATGAGCCCCTGGGCGCAGGCGGTCTTCGACACGCTGTCGGCGGTCACCTCCCGCGAGGTCATTGAGGAGGTCACCGCGCGCGGGATGCTGGAGGTGCTGCCGCTCACCCACATCCGCGGCCGCTCGCTGCACGACGCGTTCGTCATCGTGGACGAGGCCCAGTCCCTGGAGCGCAACGTCCTGCTGACCGTGCTGTCCCGGATCGGCGCCGACTCGCGGGTGGTGCTCACCCACGACGTGGCGCAGCGCGACAACCTGCGGGTCGGCCGGTACGACGGAGTGGTCGCCGTGGTGGAGAAACTGAAGGGGCATCCGCTCTTCGCGCATGTGACGCTGACCCGGTCCGAGCGGTCCCAGATCGCCGCCCTGGTGACCGAAATGCTGGAGGAAGGGCCCATCTGATCCCTTGATCCCCCGTTCGCACACCTGTGTCAGACAGGGGGATGTGCACCGCGGTTGCGCCGTCCGGCAAAGGTGGAGAGCCTAGCCGGGCGGCGCCGTCGTGCGCGGGCATTTCCACAAATCCCCTGGGCCGAACGTGATGTGAGCTTTCACACGCAACCCGGAATTGCCTCGCGGCGTTCGGTTACGGCAGAGTCTCACTCCTGTCAGGCCCCGCATACGACACAGCTGTATCCCCAGCGGAACAGCGCCACTTGAGCACCATCTCAACTCCATAGCGTCGTCGTATGCCGCCCGAAGCACCACACGGCGCTCCCGTCACGGGAGCCGTCCACCGGGCCCGTGCCTCCGTGACCCGTAGTGGGGAGGCCAGTGCCAGGGGCACGATCGCGTCCGCGAGGGTCACCGAAGCGGGCGATGCTGGAAGGAAACCGTGTGAGCCGGATCTCGGTCCGGGGATTCGCAGTGGCCTCCGCCACCGCGGTCACCGCTGTCGGAAGCGTCGTCGGTGTTGCCTCGGGCAGCACCGCGCAGAACAACGACGCCGCCGCACCGGCAGCCGATGCCACCCTCCTCGCCGACATCCCGGCGGGTCAGCAGGCCCAGGTGCAGACCGCCTCCCTCGCGCAGCAGGCCGACGTCCAGGCCATCGCCGCCGACGCGAGCGCCAAGAAGGACGCCGAGGAGGCGGCCCGCAAGGCCGCCGCCGAGACCGCGATCGCCAAGAAGGCGGCGGCGGAGAAGGCGGCCAAGGATGCCAAGGAGCGCGCGGACCTCAAGGACGCGGCCAGCCGCAGCGCGACCCGCGACGCCTCCAGCTTCCCGCCGCAGAGCTCGTACACGGTCGCGCAGGTGCAGGCGATCGCACGGCAGATCGTGCCGGGCGGTCAGTTCCAGTGCTTCAGCAACATCGTGGACCACGAGTCCACCTGGAACTACCGTGCGGTCAACGCCTCCTCCGGCGCGTACGGCCTGGTCCAGGCGCTGCCCGGCTCCAAGATGTCCTCCGTGGGCGCCGACTGGCAGACCAATCCGGCCACGCAGATCAAGTGGGGCCTCAACTACATGAACGACCGCTACGGCAGCCCCTGTGACGCCTGGTCGTACTGGCAGGTCAACCACAACTACTGACCGGCCCGGCCCGCAGCTCAACCCCGCGCAGCCCCTCCCCGTCCTAGGGGGAGGGGCTGTCGCCATGTAGCGTCTGACGCAACGACTCCTGGGGGGAGTGGTGGGGAGAGACGGGGGAAGAGGACGGATCATGTCGCGAGTGCCAAGGTGGCTCGGCCGGCTCGGCGCCGGACTGACCGAGATGGGTGAACGGCTCGACGAGCGCCGCGCCGAGGTCGAGAAGGAGCACACCGGGCCCGGGGCGGAACCGGCCGCGGAGGCGGCGCAGGTCCTGGACCACGTGACGGTCGTCCCGGCCAGACCCGACCCCGCCCAGGCCGTGCCCTGGGGCGTCCGGGTGGCCGCGGAGGCCGGCTGGCGGCTGCTGGTGCTGGCCGGCACGGTCTGGGTGCTGATGCGGGTCATCAGCGCCGTGCAACTGGTGGTGCTGGCCTTCGTCGCCGCGCTGCTGATCACCGCGCTGCTCCAGCCCACGGTGGCCCGGCTGCGGCGCTACGGGCTGCCGCGCGGCCCGGCCACCGCACTCACCGCGATCCTCGGCTTCGTCATCATGGCGCTGATCGGGTGGTTCGTGACCTGGCAGGTCATGGAGAACATCGACAACCTCTCCAACCAGATCCAGGACGGCATCGACGAGCTGCGCAAGTGGCTGCTGAACAGCCCCTTCCATGTCACCGACAAGCAGATCAACCAGATCGCCAAGAGCCTGCGGGACGCCATCGGCGCCAACACCGACCAGATCACGTCGACCGGCCTCGAAGGCGTCACGGTGATCGTGGAGGCCATGACGGGGATCCTGCTGACCGTCTTCTCGACGCTGTTCCTGCTCTACGACGGACGGCGGATCTGGGAGTGGACGCTCAAGCTGGTGCCGGCGGCGGCCCGCCCGGGTGTGGCCGGGGCCGGTCCGCGCGCCTGGCGCACCCTGACGGCGTACGTCCGGGGCACGGTGATCGTGGCCCTGATCGACGCGATCTTCATCGGGCTCGGGATCTACTTCCTGAACGTGCCGATGGCGGTGCCGCTGGCCGTGTTCATCTTCCTGTTCGCGTTCATCCCGCTGGTGGGCGCGGTGGTGTCGGGGGCGCTGGCGGTGGTCGTCGCGCTCGTCACCCAGGGCGTGTTCACGGCGGTGATGGTGCTGGTCGTGGTGCTGGCCGTGCAGCAGATCGAGGGCCATGTGCTACAGCCGTTCATCCTGGGCCGCGCGGTGCGCGTCCATCCGCTGGCGGTGGTGCTCTCGGTCGCCGCGGGCGGCATGATCGCGGGCATCGGCGGCGCGGTGGTGGCGGTGCCGCTGGTCGCGGTGACCAACACGGTGGTCGGCTATCTGCGCGGATACGCCCAGGAGGCCGCCGCCCGGCAGGCCCGGCAGACCCAGGGCGGCGCCACCGCGCTGGGCACGGTGACCGTCGAGCGGACACCGGCGCAGACGCCGCCGGCCACCCCGTCCGGCACCCCGTCCGACCCGCCGCCGGAGCCCGAGCCGGGCCGGTAGCGCGGGTCCCCCGGGACTCCCGGGATCACGGGACTCCCGGGATCACGGAACCACCGGGATCACGGGATGCGCCGCTCCCGGCGGCGGGCGACCATGTCCCCATGGCCGAGGCGGTCGAGGCACACGTCGGGCACAGCCATCTCTTCCCCGGCGCCCGGGTGCGCGTGGAGCACCTGTCCGCGCTGCGCCCCTGCGCGCTGCGGCTGTGCTTCTCCGACGGCGAGCGGGCGCCCGCCGAGATCCTGCTCTCCCCCTCGGGCGAGGCCGTACTCGCCGTCGAGGAGTACACCACCGGGGCGGGCACCCGCCTGCCGGCCCGCACCTGGGCCGTCCGGGAGTACGGACCCGACGACGGCGACGGTGACGGCGGCACCGAGGCCGTCACCCTGCGACTGGGCGGCCGGCTCCCTTAGCGGGCCGGACGGCACGCACGCACGTACACACATATGCACGTACGTACGACGAAGGCCCCGCCCGTTCCCGGGTGGGGCCTTCGTCGTACGTACGTCAGTGCGAGGTCACTCGGCGAGGACGGCTTCCGCCTCCAGGGTGACGCCGACGGCCTGGACGACCGAGGCGATCTTGAAAGCCTCCTGGACGGTCTCCCGCTCGACACCGGCCTTGCGCAGCACCTGCTCGTGCGAGTCCAGGCACATGCCGCAGCCGTTGATGGCCGAGACCGCGAAGGACCACAGCTCGAAGTCGGTCTTGTCGACACCGGGGTTGCCGATGACGTTCATCCGCAGGCCGGCGCGCAGGGTGCCGTACTCGTGGTCCGACAGCAGGTGCCGGGTGCGGTAGAAGACGTTGTTCATCGCCATGATCGCGGCGGCGGACTTGGCCGCCGTGTACGCCTCGGGCGTGAGGTTGGCCTTCGCCTCCGGCTCCAGCTCGCGCAGGACGATCGGCGAGCGCGACGCGATGGCCGTGGCCAGCACGGTGCCCCACAGCTGCTGCGCGGGCAGGTCGCTGTTGCCGATGACCGAGCCCAGGTTGAGCTTGAGGTCCTTGGCGTAGTCCGGGACGGCGGCCTTCAGGGAGTCGAGGGACATGCCTCACTCACCAGCCAGCAGCGCGACCGGGTCCAGGGTCTCGTCGCCCTTGCTCCAGTTGCACGGGCACAGCTCGTCGGTCTGCAGGGCGTCCAGGACCCGCAGGACCTCCTTGGGGTTGCGGCCCACGGAACCGGCGGTCACCATCGTGAACTGGATCTCGTGGTTCGGGTCCACGACGAACACGGCGCGCTGCGCGAAGCCGTCCTCGCCCTCGATGCCCAGCTCGCGCATCAGCTCGTGCTTGGAGTCGGCCAGCATCGGGAACGGCAGGTCGGTCAGGTCCGGGTGGTCCTTGCGCCAGGCGTGGTGGACGAACTCGGAGTCGCCCGAGAAGCCGAGGATCTGCGTGTCACGGTCGGCGAACTCGTCGTTCAGCTTGCCGAACGCGGCGATCTCGGTCGGGCAGACGAAGGTGAAGTCCTTGGGCCACGCGAAGACCACGAGCCACTTGCCCTCGTAGGACTTGTGGTGGATCTGCTCGAACTCCTCGCCCTTCTCCAGCGAGACGCAGGCGGTCAGTTCGAACTCGGGGAACTTGTCACCGACAGTGAGCACACGCTCTCCTTGCAGCGAGGAAACACCGGTTTTGCCCGTGTTTCCCATGGGTTGGACCTTGATGATGTTGGCACAGAGTCGATTGATTACGGAAATAGCTACACTCGGTCGTGTTGATCGGAGGTAGTTATCAGTGACCGTCGGTAATATCGGCAGGCGCCGCAGCCTGCCCAGCCTCTCCCAGCTCCGCGCCTTCGCCGCCGTCGCCGAGCACCTGCACTTCAGGGACGCCGCCGCCGCGATCGGGACGAGCCAGCCGGCCCTGTCCGGCGCCGTCTCCGCGCTGGAGGAGACACTCGGCGTGACCCTCGTCGAGCGTACGACGCGCAAGGTGCTGCTCTCGCCCGCGGGGGAGCGCCTCGCGGTGCGGGCCAGGGCGGTCCTCGACGAGGTCGGCGCGCTGCTGGAGGACGCCGAGGCGGTCCGGGCGCCCTTCACCGGCGTACTGCGGCTCGGCGTCATCCCCACGGTGGCGCCCTATCTGCTGCCCACCGTGCTGCGCCTGGTCCACGACCGTTACCCCGACCTCGACCTCCAGGTGCACGAGGAGCAGACCGCGAGCCTGCTGGACGGGCTGGCCGCCGGACGGCTGGACCTGCTGCTGCTCGCGGTGCCCCTGGGCATGCCCGCGGTGACCGAACTGCCGCTCTTCGACGAGGACTTCGTCCTGGTCACCCCGATCGACCACCGGCTCGGCGGCCGGGAGGGCATACCGCGCGAGGCGTTGAAGGAACTGAACCTGCTCCTCCTCGACGAGGGGCACTGCCTGCGCGACCAGGCCCTGGACATCTGCCGCGAGGCCGGCCGCGAGGACGCCCCGGTGACCACCACCGCGGCCGGGCTGTCCACCCTCGTCCAGCTCGTCGCCGGGGGCCTGGGCTGCACCCTGCTGCCCCGCACCGCCCTCAAGGTCGAGACCTCCCGCAGCAACCAGCTGCTCACCGGGTACTTCGCCGAGCCCGCCCCCTCCCGCCGGGTCGCGCTCGCCATGCGCGCCGGCGCGGCCCGCGGCGCCGAGTACCGGGAACTGGCCGCCGCCCTGCGCGCCGACCTGCGCGCCCTGCCGGTCCGCGTGCTGGACGCCGACGCCGGCGCCCGCGCCTGAGCGCACTCCGCGCCGAGGGCCCCTCCCCGGACGGGAAGGGGCCCTCGACGTGCAGGGGCGTCGGCGCGCCTCACTCCGTACGCAGGCCCTCCGGACGCATCAGCCGCAGCAGCGGCGGCAGGCTGAGCAGGGTGACCGCGAGGACGACGCCCGCGCCGATCCCGGTCATCGTCAGCACGCTCGGCCAGTCCACGGCCACCGTCGTGTCGGTCATCTTCAGCAGCACCGTGCCCAGCCCCAGGCCCACGCCCGCCGCCAGCAGCAGGCCCAGCGAGATGGGGATGGCCGTCTGCCACAGCACCGACAGGCTCAGCGTGCGCCGCCGGGTGCCGAAGGCGACCAGGGCCGACAGCAGCTTGCGGCGTTCGCGCAACTGCTCCAGCTGGGAGACCAGCAGGCTCGCGCCGATCAGCGCCAGCACACAGGTCGCGCCGGCCAGCAGCCCGGTGCGGATGGTGGTGAACTTCTTGGACTCCTCGGTGGAGGACCAGACCATCACGTTCGCGAGCGGGTCCACCGCGGCGGCCGTGTTGCGCACGAACTCGCGGACGTCGGGCACGGTGTCGTCGGTGGAGACGTAGACCTGCGCGGTGGGCTGGCCGGCCGCCGCCGGGACCGCGCTCCGCGTCAGCAGGAATCCGCCGCGCTCCACGCCGGTGGGGTCCTTGATGGAGCGGGCCTTGAGCAGGCCCTGGGGCACCGTCCAGCGGATCTCGCGGCCGTTGCTCATGCCCGTGGCGGTGTCCAGGTACAGCTTCCTGCCGGGCTTGGCGAGGGCGGCGATGTCCGCGTCGTACTCGGCGCCCTCCACCATGAAGGTGTCCCCGTCGCGGCAGGAGGGCAGGGTCGCCACCTCACGCAGCGCCGTGCAGTCGCCGATGGTCACCGAGGCGTTGAGCTTCGCGCCGTCAGGGCCGTTGTGGCTGGTGCTGCCGGCGTCGCCGTCCCCCAGGGCGTAGGCCTTGCGCACGCCCTTGGTCGCCCGCAGCCTGGCGACCGCGGTGTCGGCCGGCGCCCCGCGCGAGAGCTGCACCTGGAGCTGGACGCGGTCGACATCCTTGCCGGTCGACTTGGTGTAGTCGCCCTGGACGCCCGTGAAGAGCATCTGCAGGGCGATCGCCCCGGCCACCGCGACCGCGATGCCGTTCACCATGCGGGCCGCCGTGCCGCTGCTCAGCTGGAGCCTGCGCACGGCGAGCTGCCAGGCCACCGGGCCCCGGCCGAGCCGGGCGACGACCGTCTCCACGATCCACGGCAGCAGCGCGGTCACCCCGACCAGGAGCAGCAGGACACCGCCGCTGACCTGGAACTGGTTGAAGTCCCCGTGGTCGCGCCCCTTGCCCATCAACGGGTAGAGCAGCGCCAGGCCGGCGGCCGGCAGCAGCAGCCGCCACCACAGCCGGCGCCGCGCGGGCCTGGCCGTACGGACCACGCCGAGCGGTTCGATGACCACCCCGCGCAGCGCGAGCAGCGTCACCAGCACCGCCGCCGCCGGGACGGCGACCGCGACCAGCGCCGCCAGCGCGGGCGACGGGTTGAGGTAGCTGGGGAAGACGCTGATGCCGAGGACCTCCGCCGAACCGGCGACCTCACGGCCGATCAGGAAGAAGACCGTGCCGAAGACCAGCCCGAGCAGCGAGCCCGCCATCGCCTCGCCCGCCGCGATCCGGCGGGTCATCCGGCTGTCGGAGCCGACCAGCCGCAGCGCGGCCAGCCGGCGGTCGCGCCGCTCGCCGCCGAACCGCACGGCCGCCGCGATGAACACGGCCACCGGCATCAGCAGCACCACGAAGACGACCAGCACCAGCAGGATCAGCACCGGGTCCGGCTTGCTGGAGGTGCGGTCGGGAGACCCGTACTGGCTGATCCGGGCCGTCTGCCAGCCGTTGATGTGCGGCGCGAGGTGCTGCGCGCCGGCGTAGTAGGCGAGTTCCTGCGAGCCGATCAGCCCGCTCTCGCCGATCGTCCCGGTCACCCGGTACGGCAGCCGCTGCCGCAGCAGCTTTCCGTCGTCGGAGTCGAGCAGCCGCTTGAGCGCGGGGGAGACGACCATCTCACCGGGCGCCGGGTAGGACGTCAGTCCCGGCGCGAGGGGCGCCTTCGGGCCCTCGGGCTCGACCAGCCGGCCGCGGATGTCCTTCTCGTGGTAGCTGGTGTCGTTGTCCGCGATCACCAGCGTGTTGTCGGCCTTGGGCTTGACCGTCTGGCTGTACGTGAAGTCCGAGCGGTCCCGGTCGCGTTCGTGCCGTACCGCCAGCGCGCTCGGCAGCGCGGTGGTCAGCAGTAGCAGCGCCACGCCGAGTCCCACGCCGAAGGCGGTCAGCACCACCCGGGTCCAGCCCTCGCGCCCGCCGGTGAACGCGAACTTGGCCCCCATGCGCAGGTCGCGGGCCCACTGAGCGGCGTTCATACGAGGCGCTCCATGTCCCGGGACTTGCCGTCGCGTACGACGATCTCGCGGTCGGAGTACGCGGCCACCCGCGCCTCGTGCGTGACCAGCACGACGGCGGCGTTGGCGGACCGGGCGGCCTCGGTGAGCAGTTCCATCACGCGCTCGCCGTTGAGCGAGTCGAGCGCGCCGGTCGGCTCGTCCGCGAACAGCACCCGCGGACCGGTGACCAGCGACCGCGCCACCGCGACCCGCTGCCCTTGGCCGCCGGAGACCTCGCCGGGCCGCTTCTTGGCCAGGTCGTCGACCTCCAGGCGCTCCATCCAGCCCAGTGCGGCGCGTTCGGCCTCCTTGCGCGGGGTGCCGTTCAGGCGCAGCGGCAGGGCGACGTTCTCCACACAGGTCAGCTCGGGCACGAGCTGGCCGAACTGGAAGACGAACCCGAACTCCGAGCGCCGCAGCGCACTGCGCTGGGCGTCGGACATGGCGGACAGCTCACGGCCGTCGTAGGTGATCGTGCCCGAGTCGGGGGTGACGATCCCGGCGAGGCAGTGCAGCAGCGTGGACTTGCCGGAGCCGGAGGGGCCCATCACGGCGACGACCTCGCCGGGGTGGATGGAGAACTCGGCGCCGTCCAGGGCGGTGGTCGGGCCGTAGGCCTTGCACAGGTTCTCGGCGGCCAGCAGGGAGCCGGGGGGAGGAGTCATCGCGTTACCGCCTCACGGAGCTTGTCGAGGCGCGCGGCGGTGAGTTCCAGCCACCGCAGGTCGGCCTCCAGGTGGAACAGGGCGTGGTCGCAGATCAGCTGGTCCGCCAGGTCGCCCGTGCGCTTGCGGTCGGTGAGGATGCGCATGCTGCGCAGGTGCTCCGAGCGCTGGGAGTCGAGGACGTCGGCGGCGTCGCGCCGGGTGAGCAGGGCCAGGACGACCTTGGTGTACAGGGTCGACTGGAGGTACGGCTCGGGCTTCTCCGGCGTGGCCAGCCACCGCTCCACGTCGGTGATGCCGGCCTCGGTGATGGCGTACCGCTTGCGTTCGGGGCCGCCGCCCGTCTCGACGCCGTCGACCTCGACGAGGCCGTTCTTCAGCAGCCGGGACATGGTCGAGTAGACCTGGCCGTAGTGCAGCGGCCGGTCGTGGCCGAACGTCTCGTCGAAGGCGCGCTTGAGGTCGTAACCGTGGCGCGGCCCGGACTCCAGGAGCCCCAAAAGGGTGTGACCGATGGACATGCGGAGCACTCTACACAGCGTGTATACGCACGATGTATACGCATGGTGTGCAGTGCGGTGCGCAGAGTGGGACCGGAGGATGAAAGCCCTGGTGGAGGGCGTGTTGTCACGGTTCTGTCACGAGGGTGGGCGGGTGCTACTGCGGCGGCCTCGGCGGCGGGTCGCCCGGCGGCCGGCCCCGGCGGGGGAGGGGGCCGGCCCCGCCCGGCAGGCGGCCCGCGTCCGCGAGGGCGCGGCGCAGCAGGAACTCGATCTGGGCGTTGGCCGAGCGCAGTTCGTCCGACGCCCAGCGCGCGAGCGCGTCGTGGACCGACGGGTCCAGCCGCAGCAGCACCTGCTTGCGCTGCTGCGGCCGGCGCCGCGGCGCGGTCCCCTCGGGCGGGTCCGTCGCCGGTGTCACTGGTAGAGCGTCCCCGCGTTCAGGACCGGCTGCGGTGCCCGGTCCCCGCACAGCACCACCATCAGGTTCGACACCATGGCCGCTTTCCGTTCCTCGTCGAGTTCCACGATGTCCTGCTCGGCGATCCGGGCGAGCGCGGCCTCGACCATGCCGACCGCGCCGTCCACGATCTCCCGTCGGGCCGCCACGACCGCGCCGGCCTGCTGGCGCTGGAGCATCGCGGAGGCGATCTCGGGAGCGTACGCGAGGTGGGTGAAGCGCGATTCGATGATCCGCACGCCGGCCGCCGCCACCCGCGCCTGGAGTTCGACGGCGAGCTTCTCGGTGATCTCCTCGGCGTTGCCGCGCAGCGACAGGCCGCTCTCCTCGCGGGCGTCGTAGGGGTACTCGATGGCGATGTGGCGCACCGCCGCCTCGGTCTGCGTGGCCACGAACTCCAGGTAGTTGTCCACCTCGAAGGTGGCCTGCGCGGTGTCCTGGACCTTCCACACCACGACGGCGGCCAGTTCGATCGGGTTGCCGTAGGCGTCGTTGACCTTCAGGACGGCGGTCTCGTGGTTGCGCACCCGGGTGGAGATCTTCTCCCGGGAGGTGAGCGGGTTGACCCAGCGCAGCCCGTCCTCGCGGATCGTGCCCCGGTAGCGCCCGAAGAGCTGGACCACCCGCGCCTCGCCCGGCGCCACCATGTTCAGCCCGCCCATGGCCAGCAGCGCGGCGATGCCGACCAGGACGCCGACCACGATCAGCCCGGCCTTGGGGGCGGCGGCGGTGAAGATGGCGCCGGTCACGACCAGCGCCACGGCGGCCAGCAGGCCGATCAGGCCGAGCAGCAGCGCGAGGCCGCCCTTGATGCTGTGCGCCTGGACCTCCCGCACCTGCGGCGCGGGCATCTCGGGTGTGTCGGCCGCGGGCGCGGTGTGCGGAGTGTGCGTGGACATGGGGTCCCCCGGGTTCTGGTCGTGGCCGGGCACCGGTAGGTGGCCCGACGGTCCGGCACCATCAAGTGCATGCACTATCAAGTACTTATCTAAGTGATATCACTTTTCCCCGCTCCGGCAACCTCCAACCCTGCTCGGACGTCGGTTCCTTGGGGGCGGGTGCTCATTCTCACGCCCCCGCACGCCCGGAAAAGCCCGGATCCCGGGCCGTTTGTCATAGAGAGCGGTGTTAGCTTTCTGAGCTGACCTGAACGACGTACCTGAGTGACAGCCGAGACGGAAGCGGAGCGGACGGACGCATGGGACGAGCGGAAGAGAGACGAGCGCGACAGCGCGGTGGCCGCCGCGCGGCGCCCAGGCGCTCGTCCGGGACGCCGGCACCCGGCGCCGCGGGCGGCACCGCCCCGGCGGGCCGCGCCGCGGGCCGCCGGGCGGCGGCCAGGCCCGCCAAGGCCAGGAAGAGCGGCATACGCCGGCTCTTCACCTGGAAGAAGATCCTCGGCACGTTCTTCGGCCTGTGCCTGCTCGGCATCGGCGCCTTCGTCGTGCTCTACATGATGGTCGACATACCCCAGGGCAACGCGGCCGCCGCACGCGAGAGCAACATCTACAAGTACAGCGACGGCACCATGCTGGCCCGCGACGGCCAGGTCAACCGGGAGTCCGTGGCGCTGGACAAGGTGCCCAAGGACGTCCAGCACACCTTCGTCGCCGCCGAGAACAAGTCCTTCTACCACGACTCCGGCGTCGACCTGAAAGGCACCGCCCGCGGCTTGCTCAACACGCTGACCGGCAAGGGCACCCAGGGCGGCTCGACCATCACCCAGCAGTACGTCAAGAACTACTACCTGACCCAGGACCAGACGGTCACGCGCAAGCTCAAGGAAATGGTCATCTCCCTCAAGGTGGACCGGCACGAGACCAAGGACGAGATCCTCGCCGGGTACATCAACACCAGCTACTACGGCCGCAACGCCTACGGCATCCAGGCCGCCGCGCAGGCCTACTACCGCGTCGACGCGCAGCACCTGACGGTCGAGCAGGGCGCCTACCTCGCCGCGCTGCTCCAGGCGCCGAGCCAGTACGACTGGGCGGTGGCAGGGCCCAACGGCAAGCGGCTGGTGCAGGCCCGCTGGAACTACGTGCTGGACAACATGGTCAAGCAGCACTGGCTCGACCCCGGCAAGCGCGCGGCGATGAAGTTCCCGGTGCCCCAGGACCCCAAGGGCCAGCCCGGCCTGGAGGGCCAGAAGGGCTATCTGATCGACCTCGCCAACAAGCAGCTGGAACAGCAGCTGATGAAGGAGCAGGGCATCACCCAGTCCCAGGCGGAGGCCGCCGTAGTGGACCGTGGCTGGACGATCACCCTGAACGTCGACAAGAAGAAGCAGGCCGCCCTGGAGAAGACGGTCAAGGAGCAGCTGACCGGCAAGCTGGATGCGAAGAAGCGCAAGGTCGACGGCGACGTCCAGGCCGGCGCGATCTCCGTCGACCCGAAGACCGGCAAGATCCTCGCCCTGTACGGCGGCGAGGACTACTTCAAGCACTACTCCAGCAACGCCACCCGGCGGGACTTCCAGCCCGCCTCCACGTTCAAGCCGGTGATCCTGGCCGCCGCCCTGGACGAGGGCGCCAAGACGCAGGACGGCCGGGCCATCGACGCCGACACGGTGTACGACGGCACCAGCGGCCGGCAGGTCGTGGACCACGGCAGCAAGGCCGGCTTCGACCCGCCCAACGAGGACCACGTCAGCTACGGCGACATCGACGTCCAGTCCGCCATGAACAAGTCCGTCAACTCCGTCTTCGCGCAGATGGGCGTGGACGTGGGCATGAAGAACGTGATGGACGCGGCCGGCAAGCTCGGCATGGACACCGACGGCATGCAGGCCGTGCCCGCCCAGACGCTGGGCTCCATGGGCGCCAGCCCGCTGGAGATGGCCGGGATCTACGCCACCTTCGACAACCACGGCAAGAAGGTCTCCCCGGCCATCGTCGCCTCGGCGGAGAACAAGACCCGCAAGGTGGAGATGCCCGACCCGATCGGTGACCAGGTCATCACCCGGCAGGCCGCCGACACGGTCACCTCGGTGCTGACCGGCGTGGTCGACGACGGCACGGCGAAGGAGTCGGTGGCCGACAACGCGCTGCGCGAGGGCCAGCAGGTGGCCGGCAAGACCGGTACCTCCGACGAGAACAAGTCGGCCTGGTTCACCGGCTACACGCCCGACCTGGTCACCTCGGTCGGACTCTTCGGCGAGGACCCCAAGCCGCCGTACGCGCATGTGAGCCTCACCGGCGCCACCGGCCTGCTGCCGAGCCCCGGCCGCGTCAACGGCGGCGGCTACCCGGCGCAGATCTGGGCCGCGTACACCTTCGGTGTCATGGACGACACCAGCAAGTTCGACCTGGACACCACGCAGGGCGCGGCCGTCGAGCCGTCGACGACCCCGCCGGCCACCCGGTCGCCGAGCCAGTCGCCCTCGCGGTCGCCGAGCCAGACGCCGACGCAGCCGACCCAGTCGTCCAGCGCCCCGCCGCCCAGCCACTCCCCGAGCCCGCCGCCCAGCCACTCCCCGAGCCAGTCCCCCAGCCATTCCCCGACCGGCCTGCCCGACCCCTCGCACAGCGAGCCGGACGACCCGCTGGACCCGGGCGGCCGCGGGCAGCTGGACGGCAGACAGCCCGCCCGGTAGCGCAGCGCGGGCACGGAACGCGGACGGGCCCGGCGGGAGACCGCCGGGCCCGTCCGCGTCCGCCGCTCAGCCGCGGTGCAGCTCGAACCAGACCACCTTGCCGGTGCTCAGCCGGGTCGCGCCCCAGCGGCGGGCCAGCTTGTTGACCAGATACAGCCCGCGGCCGCCCTCGTCGGTGGCGCGCGCCTGCCGCAGCCGCGGCAGCTGCGGCACGTCGTCACCGACCTCGCAGCGCAGCACATCGGTGCGCAGCAGCCGCAGCGTCACCGGCCGCGAGGCGTACCGTACGGCGTTGGTGACGACCTCGCTGACCAGCAGCTCCACCGAGTCGGTGAGGTCCTCCAGGCCCCAGCGGGACAGCGCCCTGCGGGCCAGCCGGCGGGCCCGGCCCGGAGCGGTCTCCTCCGGCTCCAGGAACCAGTACGCCACATCGCTCGGCGCGATCCCGTCGAAGCGGGCGGCGAGCAGCGCGATGTCGTCGTCCCGGTCGCCCGGGCCGAGCATGTCGAGCACCTCGTCGCACAGCGCTTCCAGCGGCGGCGGATGGTCGGGCCCGGTGAGCTGCGCGGTCGCCGCCAGCTTCTCGCGCAACTGCTCTATACCGGTCCACACGTCCCGCAGCCGCGACTCGACCAGGCCGTCGGTGTACAGCAGCAGCGTGCCGCCGGCCGGCGCGTCCAGCTCCACCGCCTCGAAGTCCACGCCGCCGACGCCGATCGGCGCGCCCGGCGGCACCCGCAGCACCTCGGCCCGGCCGCCCAGGTGCAGCAGCACGGGCGGCGGATGGCCGGCGTTGGCGATGGTGATGCGGTGCGAGACCGGGTCGTAGACCGCGTACAGGCAGGTCGCCATGCGGTCGGTGCCCAGGCGCTGCGCCTGCTCGTCCAGGTGGTGCAGCACCTCCTGCGGCGGCAGGTCCAGACCGGCGAGGGTCTGCGCCGTCGTGCGCAGCTGGCCCATGATGGCCGCCGATGTCATGGAGTGGCCCATGACGTCCCCGACGACGAGGGCGACCCGGCTGCCGGGCAGCGGGATCGCGTCGTACCAGTCGCCGCCCACCCGCGCGGTCTCGGCGGCCGGCAGGTACCGGGAGGCCAGTCGCACGCCGGTGGGGCGCGGCAGGGTCTCCGGCAGCATGGTGCGCTGCAGCTCGTCGGCGATGTACGCCTCCCGCCCGTACAGCACGGCCTTGTCGATGCCGAGCGCGCTGTGCGTGGCCAGCTGGGCGGCGACCAGCAGGTCGTCCGGTTCGAACGCGGGGCGGTCCGGGCGGCGCAGGAACAGCGCGGCGCCGATCACCCGGCGCCGGCCGCGCAGCGGGGCGAGGATGGTGCGCTGCCCGCCGGGCACGGCCAGCTCGGAGCCCTCGCCGAGGAGTTCGTCCAGCGCGGCACCGGCGGCCGCGGTGTCGGTGAACACCGGCCGCACCCCGCGCAGCACCTCACCGAGCGCGCTGCCGGGCCGTACCTCGCACAGCTCATGGGTGACCACCGACAGCTCGGCCGGCTGCTCGGGCGCCGGCGCGGGTGTGAACCCGACCTCCGGGTCGCGCTCCGCCGGAATCCGGTCGGTGCGGCGCAGCCGCAGCACCAGCGGGCCCACGGGCCGCTCGTCGCCCACCGGCAGCGGCTCGCGCAGATAGACCAGGATCGCGTCGGAGAAGGTGGGCACGGTCGCCCGGCACAGCCCCATGACGATCTCGTCCAGGTCCATGCCGCGGGCGATGCGCCGGGTCGCCGCGCCGACGAACCGCAGCCGGTCGCCGTCCCGCCGCATCGGCAGCGGCCGCCCGGGCGGCAGCCCCTGCCCGGTACGCCGCTCCGGGCCGCCGGTACCGCGCTGGTCCGGTCCGCCGGGACCACGGTCGCCCGGGCCGCCGGTGCCGCGCCGCTCCGGGCCGCCGGGCAGGCCGCCCGCCGCCCTGGACGCGTCGGCGCCGGACCGGGACGCCTCGGTACCGGTACGGACCGTCTCCGCGCCGGTACGGCCCGGCTCCGCGCCCTCGGTGGGCCGGGTGCTCGCGTCCGGCTGGGCCGGGATGCCCTCCGGCGCCGGGCGCGGGCGGTGCGGGTCGGGCTCGGCGGCCACCGGCTGGGAGTGCTCGTACCCGGGCCCGGGCGAGGCCGCGGCCGCGCGCGGGGCGCCCACGCCGTGCTCCGGGGCGGCGGTGGCCGTCCCGGTCAGCGCCGGGGGCGCACCGTCCGCGCCGTGCGCCGCGGCGGACGGGTGCGTGCCGTCCGGGCGTGTCTGCGGCGGTAAGGCACGGGCCGGTTCCGGGGTGTGCAGAAGTGCCCCGCGGGCGTCCGCGGGGTCGGCGCCCGACTGGGGGCGTTCGAAGGAGGTCGGCTGCTCCGTCACGCGTGTCGAATCCATCCGTCCGGGGCTGCGCGCCGGGCGCGCGGTTCGTCCCGCCGTAGACCCGATACCCGGAATACGTGCCCCAGGAACGGATTTACGGCGTGGTCAGAGGCTGTTCCTGTGCCACCGGCGGGCCGCGTGCGGCCCGCCCGGGTAGTGCGCTCGTACCCCTCGCTCACGTCCTGCCGCCCCTCGGTGACGTTCGGTCAGACTCCATGCCCGCTGCGGGAGTTGCTCCGGTGGCGTGCCTCCGTGCGCTCTTGCGGAGGACGATCCTACGTTTCCCGCCCGGGGGCGCATCAAGGGTCTCATGAGGACACGTGCGCGGGCGTACGGTCCCAGTCCTGTGGCAGTGACGGTACCGCCCAGGAGGGATCCGGGCGCCAGTGCTGCCAGTTGTCGCGGAACGGCGGCCCCCAGGCGCGGATCACCTCCACCGCGGCCCGGCCCGCCGCCCGCACCCGCTCGGCCAGCGCGGCGTCCATCAGCCCGTCCCGCTGCGCCTGGGCGAACTCGTCCTCGTCGCGCCAGTCCCAGGTGCGGTCCGGCTGCACGGTGATGTCCAGGAAGTGGTCCTCGGAGTCCACCCCGCCCGCCCAGCGGGCCAGCGGCTGCTCCAGGTTCACGTACCAGTTCTTGAACTGCCAGCCCGGCTCCCAGAACAGCCACACCGACCACGGCTCGCCCGGCCGGGCCAGCTTCAGCACGCCCGTGCCGAACCAGTGGTCGCGCTGGACCGCGCGCGGCTTGGTGTAGCGCGACGCCAGCGGCTCCAGGTGCACGGGGGTGCCGTCGGCCAGGACCGGCCTGACGCACTCGGTGCCGGGGGCCAGCCACACGGCGAGCAGGTCGGCGTCGTCGCGCACGACGGTCACGGGCCGCACGATGTGCAGCGCCGTGCCGCCGTTCTCCCGGTACCGCCACAGGATCCGGCTCCCGGGAGCCCAGTGGTCCGTCGCGCCGCCCGTCTTCACCCGTCTCACCGCTGCGTCGTCTGCCATGGACAGATATTAGGTGTCACGGCCACCGGGCGCTGCGGTGCGTGGCACGGTTCACGCGGGCGCGCACAGGGTTGTCACGGGTGCGTCATCCGCAGGACATCCAGGGCCTCGTCCAGCTGCTCGCGCGTCAGGTCGCCGCGCTCCACGTACCCGCCGTCCAGGACGGCCTGACGGATCGTCTGCTGCTCGGCGAGCGCCTTCTTGGCGACCTTCGCGGCCTCCTCGTACCCGAGGTACTTGTTGAGCGGGGTGACGACGGACGGCGAGGACTCGGCGTACTCGCGGGCCCGCTCGCGGTGGGCGGTGACGCCGTCGACGGTGCGGTCCGCGAGGAGCCGGGAGACGTTGGCCAGCAGCCGGATCGACTCCAGGACGTTCTTGGCGATGACCGGCAGCATGACGTTCAGCTCGAAGTTGCCGGCGGCGCCCGCGGTGGCCACGGTCGCGTCATTGCCGACGACCTGCGCGGCGACCATGAGCACGGCCTCGGGGATCACCGGGTTGACCTTGCCCGGCATGATCGAGGACCCCGGCTGGAGGTCGGGCAGGCTGATCTCGGCGAGGCCGGTGCGCGGGCCCGAGGACATCCACCGCAGATCGTTGGCGATCTTCGTCAGGCCCACCGCGATGGTGCGCAACTGCCCGCTGGTCTCCACCACCCCGTCCCGGGCGCCCTGCGCCTCGAAGTGGTCGCGGGCCTCGGTGAGCGGCAGCCCGGTGGTGCGGGCGACCTCCTCGATGACGGCGGCGGAGAAGCCGGGCGGGGTGTTGATGCCGGTGCCCACGGCGGTGCCGCCCAGCGGCAGTTCGGCCAGCCGGGGCAGGGAGGCGGTCAGCCGCTCGACGCCGTACCGGATCTGCGCCGCGTAGCCGCCGAACTCCTGGCCCAGGGTGACGGGCGTGGCGTCCATCAGGTGCGTCCGCCCGGACTTCACCACGTCCGCGAACTCCTCGGACTTGCGGGCCAGGGCGGCGGCCAGGTGGTCCAGGGCCGGGATCAGGTCCCGGACGACGGCGGCGGTGGCGGCGATGTGCAGCGAGGACGGGAAGACGTCGTTGGAGGACTGCGAGGCGTTGACGTGGTCGTTGGGATGCACGTCCCGGCCGAGCCGCTCGGTCGCGAGGGTGGCGATGACCTCGTTGGCGTTCATGTTGGACGAGGTGCCCGAGCCGGTCTGGAACACGTCGACCGGGAAGTGGTCGTCCCACGTCCCTTCGGCGACCTCCTCGGCCGCCGCCCCGATCGCCTCGGCGATCTCCTTGTCGAGCACCCCGAGTTCCGCGTTGACCTTGGCGGCGGCACCCTTGATCCGCGCGAGCGCCTCGATGTGCGCCCGCTCGATCCGCTGCCCGGAGACGGGAAAGTTCTCCACGGCCCGCTGCGTCTGCGCCCGCCACTTCGCGCCGGCGGGAACCCGGACTTCGCCCATGGAGTCGTGCTCGATGCGGTATTCGCTCATACCGGGTACAGCGTGCGAGGGGGTGCGGTTGTTCCGGGGCTGGGCCGAACGGGTGATCAGACCACCTGTTCACGTCAGCCGGTCCGGCGTTTGAGGACGAGGCCGTTCAGGCCGAAGCGGGGGTCCGGGGGCGGCAGCCCCCGGGGGCGGGGCGGGGCGGCGCGGCGGGGGCGAGAACTCCCCC
>NZ_JBEYVW010000031.1:0-71995 GCF_040644175.1 Streptomyces sp. NPDC047017
GCCCCACCAACCGCAGGGCATCCGGTCCGCATTGCGGGCCGGGGTCGGCCTCCGGCCGACCAGTGGCCTCCGCTGCGCTCCAGCCACTCAGGGCGCGCCCCAACTCCCGCACGGGCCAGGCGTGCCACGCTCCGCGCGGCCCACCCATCGGGGCTCACGCCACAAGTGGCAGCAACAGGGAGGGGTGGTGACGGGCGGTCGGGACGGGTGAGGGGTCGAACGCAGATCGGAGGGGGTGGATGGAGGCTCCGGGGTGTGTGCTTCAAAGATAGAAGCTAGCTTAAGACTGGAATGGTGCCCGGCCACCCCTGACCAGGAGAAAGGACGTTCGCGGAATGTTTCGAATATACATCAGGTGATTAACGAGAATACGCGCGGAATGATGGCCGGAGAAATGCCGGTAAACGCGAATGGGTGCGTGTGCGAGTGATTAGCCGAAATGGTCCGGGTGGCGTTCGGGTGCCGGTGGTGACGAAGGATGCGCAAGGTGGGCAGTGGTGAGGGGTGCCGTCGGTGGCGTGTGGCCGGCCCCCGGTGCGAGTGGTCGCCGGGGCGCGCCGACCCGCGCTGGCTGGCTCGCGCGCGCGTGCGCGTCTTACTGATAAAAGGGCACCGCGCGGAAATGTGGTCTGACCTGCGGGTTTGTGAGAGGCAATGTGTTGGCCCTGACACATTGACCAGCGGTTTTGTGCCTCCTCCGACACAGCAGCACCGCATTTGGTCCCGTAGAGAGGGACAAATTCCGTTCTGCCTGCTCAGGGCCACATTCGATCGTCACCGCGTCGAAGGCGGTGTGTCGGCGTCGACACCAGGGGGCCACGCCGACAGGGACAAAGGTCCCTCTGGGCGGGGACAATCTCGGCTAGGGTCTCGGGGATCACACGAGATCGAGCAGCAGGAGCCAGGGTGCCCGGGGACGCGAGTCGCTCCACCAGCAGAGGCCGGCGGTCCGTGGACCGCGGTGAGCCCGTGACGTCGCCGCTGGCGGACAGCTTCGCCAAGGCCCTGGACCGTACGCCGCCGAAGGCTGGTCGGCCGGTGCGGTCGGCGAAGGTTGACTACACGTACCGGGCGCCCCACGACGCCTGGGGCCGCAGCGGCTACAGCATGGTCAGCAACGCGTTCCTCTCCGACGTCCTGGCCGTGCTGATCGCCCGGTACGGGATGTCGCCCGTGCAGTCGGCGGTCCTGCTGTTCTGCATGGGCCGCCAGGTCGAGGGCCGCCTGAAGATCACGCACATCAAGGTCGCCAGGCACCTCGGAGTCGAGCGGGCGAACGTCACCCGGGCGCTGGGCAGTCTGGAGAACTGGCACATGCTCCAGCGCCGGACCAACTCGGTGATCGTGGTCAACCCGCTGATCTGCTTCAAGGGCAACGGCGACCTTCAGCAGGAGGCCCTGGAGCAGCTGCGCCAGGACGCCAGGGCCGCGCTGAGGAAGCACTTCCCGGAGATGCGGGAAGATGTGATGGCGCTGGAGAAGGCGGCGAGCGAGCGCTTCCCGGAGTTCACGGCCCCGGCCGCGCCGGCCCCGCGTACGCGGCAGCTGGCGTTCGGCGACAACGATGTGGAGGAGCAGGCATGCTGATCCAGGCCACCCTCGGGTTCGCGCAGCTGCACCACCTCGAGCTCTCCAAGGCCAACTACGACCTTCTGAGCGCGATGATGGAGGTCCAGCGCCCCGGCGGCGAGGTGAACGCCTCACAGGCCGAGCTGCGGGCGCGCGTGGGCCTCAGCAAGAACCGCACGTCCATCGCGATGAACCAGCTGGTCGAGCGAAACGTCGTGCTCCGGCCCGAGGGCCGGTACCGCAGCTACTTCATCCACCCGTACTTCGCCGGGTACGCCTCCCAGGAGGAGATGGAGGAAGCCCTGCGCGAGGCAACCGAGGCCATCCAGGCCGGCGCTCTGCCCGCCCCGGCGCTCCCCGCTCCGACCGCCCCGCAGCGTCACCTGGCCGCCGTGCCCACCCGCCGGACCGCGTAACCCGGCAGCCCCGAAGTCAGCGGCGCCGCATCCTCCCGAGGGGTGCGGCGCCGCTTCGCGTTGCGGGCGGGGTGTGTCAGATCGGTGCACACGGTTCCCGCGGGCGGGAAACGCGCAGGTCGGAGACCCGCAAAAAGAATCATGAGCGAACCTCTTCCCTGGGTGTATGAACTTCCATACAGTGTATTGAAGTTCATACACCTACGGGAGGACCCGCCGTGTTACTCGCCCTCGTCACCGCCGCCATCGCCGTCGTCGGCACGCTGCTCGGCTCGCTCATCAGCGGCCGCTTCCAGGAGCGGGCCGCCGAACGGTCCGTCCGCGTGAACCACGGCGAGACGATCCGGCGGGACCGACTGGAGGCCGTCACCGCGCTGGCCTGCGCCGTCAGCGACCACCGCCGCACCATGTGGGCGCGCGGCGACGCCGTCCTCAAGGGCTCCGGTGCTGAGCTGATCCAGTCGCTGCGCCGGGAGAGCCACCAGACCCGCTCCCAGGTCACCCGGCCGCTGGTCGCGATGCGCGTGCTGATCACGGACCCGGCCGTGCGCACCGCCGCCGACCACATGATCACGCTGACGTACGCGATCCGGGACCACTTCGGCAGCACTGAGGAGCTCACCGCCGCGCGGGAGGCCGCGATGGTCGTCCACGACCAGTTCGTGGACGTCGCCGCCCGCTACCTCGCCCAGCACGCCTGACCGCTCCACCGCCGTGCTCGCCGGGCGCCGGCCCCGAATGTCATCGCTCTCCGGCACGCACTCCACCGCCACCTTCCCCCGTCCACCGCGCACCTGATCGGAGTCCTCATGGAGCAGCAGCCGAAGGCCCTCGCCCGGATCAGCCACATCGAGACGGGGGTCGAACGGACCGCCACCACCGCCGTCGGCGAGAACCTGGCCGTGCTCGCCCCGGCCGCGGCCGCCGCGCTCAACCTGCTCGCCGACGCCGTCCGGCGCGGCGGCGCCGACCACGACGACATCGTCCAGGCCCTCAAGGCCGCCGGGGTCCACGAGGCGTTCGCCAGGGTCTTCGACGCCGCCTCCGAGCGCGTGATGGACGCGGCCGACGACCCGTACGACTTCGACGCGCGGCTGCACGCCGACAACCTCTCCGGGGCCGCGGGCGACGTCCGGCGCGCCTTCCAGTGCCTCTGAACCCCGCCCGCACCCCCTCACCGCCCCTGAGAGGACCTTCGATGCCCGCCGTGGCCATCACCTCGTTCGGCTACCTGCACGGCCCGCAGCCGGACGCCCGCGCCTGCTACGACCTGCGCCACCAGTTCCGCGACCCCCACCTGCGCCCGGAGCTGCGCTACCTCACCGCCCAGGACGCCGCCGTGCGCGAGGCGGTGATGTCCACCGACGGCGTCCCGGCGCTGGTGCACGCCATCGCCGCCACCGTGGACGCCTACCTCGCCGGGCCCCGCCAGGACGAGCCGCTGACCGTCGCGCTCGGATGCGCGGGCGGTCGCCATCGCGCTATTGACCGGGCCAAGGAGTCCTGACGTGAAGACCTGCATCTTCTGCGCCATCGCCGTTGGGGAGGCCCCGGCCGCCATCGTGCGCGAATGGCCCGACGCCGTCGCGGTCCGCCCGCGCAGCGGCGGCGTCCACCCGGGTCATGTCTTCGTCCTGCCGCGAGTTCACGTTGAGGACGCCGGCACCGACCCGGAGGTGACCGCCGCGGTGATGCGCCGGGCCGCCGAGCTGATGGCCGAGCACCCCGCCGCGAACCTGATCACATCCAAGGGGGAGGCAGCGACCCAGAGCGTCTACCACTTGCACGTCCACGTGGTGCCCAGGGAGATCGACGACGGCCTGCCGTTGCCCTGGACCCCGCAGCACGCCGCCCGCGCCGCACAGAACGGAACCAGCTCATGACCGTCGACCTCATCATGGCCCGCGAACCACTCCCCGCCGCGTCGTCCCCGTCCGTGTTCCTCGCCGGGCCCACACCGGACAAGAGCGCCCCCGTACCGTCCTGGCGGCCCGCCGCGGCGGCAGCCCTGGATGCGCTGTGGACCGGCGATCAGCCGCTTACCGTGCTGAGTCCCGAGTCCCGGAACGGCCAGCGCGCCGACCGGTACGAGACCCAGGTCGACTGGGAGACCGACGCCCGCGCGGCGGCGACGGCGATCCTGTTCTGGATTCCCCGCGACCTGCGAACCCTTCCGGGGATGACCACCAACGTGGAATTCGGCCTGGACGTCAGCAGCGGCCGGGCCGTGCTGGGCTGCCCGCCCGACTGCCCCAACCCGGAGCGGAACCGGTATCTGATCTACGTTGCCCGCCGTCACAGCGTGCCCGTCTGCGAGACCCTCCCCGACGCCGCAACCGCCGCTCTCTCCCTGGTCGGTGCCACGTGCGCCCGGTAGTCCGGAAAAGTTCCGCGACGGTGGCCGACGCGCTCGCCGCCGTCCTGTCCGGCGACACCGAGACCGCCGCCGCGTACCGGGTCGCCGACCTGGCCGAGCGCTACAAGGGGCGCGGCCTGGCCGTCGGCCTCCACCACCGCGACCTCGACAAGGACGTCGTCGACCGCTGAGCCCCACCCCGCCCCGCACCACCAGGAGGAGAGCCCGGTGACCACCGAGCCCGAGCACACCGACCCCGTCCCCGACCTCACCATCCCGCTGTCCGCCGCCGACGCCCGAGCGCTGGGCGACGACGTCGGCCAGCTCGCCATGCGGCTCGGTGCCGTCCTGCACGGCCTCGCGCAGCTGCGCGCCGGCGGGGCGAGCACCGACGACCTCGCGACCACCGTCCTGATGTCCCACGGCCTGATCAACCGGCTGGAGGGCATCCGGGACGCCGCCGTACGTCAGCACGCCGACGGAGGCGGCTCGTACGGCGACCTGGCGAACTCCATGAGCGTCACCCGGGCCACCGCCCAGTCCCGCCGCGACACCCTGCTGAAGAAGGACCCGAGCGAGATGGAGCGGTGGGCCACCGACGCCGACTGACCGCCGTGCAGCAGGCCCACGGGCCGGGCGCTGCACGACTCCGCTGCCCGCTGCACCGGCCCTGCTGCACGAGCAGCACCCGTGTGCCGCCCGGCCGCCGGCCTCGCCGTGCAGCACCTACCGCCCGCCGTGCAGCGGACACAGCAGCGCCCCGGACCGTCGTCCGGGGCGCTGCTGTGTCCGCTGCTCAGGCTTCGACGTACGCCACGATCGTGATCTGGCGAAGCGCGGTTACGTAGTAGATCACCCGGACCCCGTCGACGTCGTCGGCGTAGTCGCACAGCAGGGTGCCGGGCACCGGCGCGCCCAGCTCGGGGTTGACGCTGATCGCGACGATCGCCCGGTCCAGGCGGTGCGTCTCGGCCGCGGTCAGCTTCTCCAGCTGGCTCAGCGCGGGCTCCACCATGACGACCTGGGAGCGGCGCGGTGCGTGCTCAGGCGACACGAGGCTGCTCGCCGGCGAGACGCTCCAGGTGGGCATCGCGTGCTTCCTCCCACAGCACACCGGACTCCGCGGCCGGGTAGCCGTTCTCCGCGATGTCCTCGAGGACCGAGGCGAGGACATCGACCCGGGCCCGCTGGTCGGCCGCGTAGGCGCGGACGGACGCGGCGGCGTTCTCATCGAGGGGCTGGCGGTCGGGGGCGGGCGCGGGGGCCGGCTGCTGGCTCATCCGGGGCTCCTGGACGGGTTGCTGGCGTGTGTCCTCACGGTAGCGCCGGGGCGGGGCGCTCTGGGACGGTACGGACGAAACCCGGCACCGTCGGCCAGCCTAGGGCCCTGCCGCCTCGCGGGCCAGGACTACTGCGAGTAGAGGGTGGCTGGAAGGTTCCGAACAACGACGGAATCATCACCTACTCAGGTTGCTGGTGAGGAGCAGTTCCCTGAGCCCGCCAGTGGCCGAGCCATTCGCCAAGTTCCGCGGCGGTGTAGAGGTGTCCCAACCCATCTCTGCTGCGGGGAAGCGGGATGCCACGCCGCTGTGAGCGCAACAGGTACTGTCGCATCGTGGCTGGCTTCCAGGGCACCAGCCCAGCGTTGTAAGCCTCGGCGAGTGAGTAGACGGGTTCGCTCGAACCGGCGAGCGCTCCAGATTCAACATCGGAGAGGGCGAAAGGGGCGGCGCTGCCCTTGATTCCGAGCAGGTCCCAGATCGGACGGTCGCCCGCGATCCAATCCTCCAGCAGGAAGCGGTCGATGATCTTGAGCTTTTGAGACTTGGCGAAGCCATGGGCCCGCCTGCTGACTGCGCCGTTACTCACCAACACGACGACGTTGCCCTTGTGCACTGGTCGGCCGGTTCCGTTGAGGACCTGGAGCTCTTGAACCCCAACCAGCTTTCCGCCCAGTCCCTGCCTGCGATGCTTGCACTGAATGATCCAGAGCTGACCGGCAGGATCCGTCGCCACGACGTCTGCCCCGTTATCTCCTGCTCCACCGACTCTCCGCACATTGGTCGCGCCATCGCGGATCATGAGGTCGCGAACGAGGTACTCGAACTCTCGGTGGTCCAGCCCATCAACACGTGCCGGGGAGCAGCACGAACGTTGGCACTGGAAGACGGCGGGCTGCTGGCGTCTGTGATGTTTCGTTGCTAGCAGCCAACCAGCAGTTGTTGACGCTAAGAGCACGAGCGGCAGGAACCACAGGATGGCTGGTGGAACAGCGGAGACGGCATACATGCCGACACGGTCTCAGGTACCACTGACAATGTCCGCGCGCTCCCGGGGCCTGCACTTCATGGTGCTGTGGTCGCACAGCGCCTGGAGCTGGTCGGCCTCATCGGCGCCCAAGCCGCTTCCCGTGCGGCCAGGGTTCTCCGAGCGGCGGCGTGTAGTCGACGTGGACCCGGCCGTCAGCCGTCAGGTTCTCGTGCCGGGTACCGCAGCCGGTCACCTGTACCCACGTGGTCGACCGTGCTCACCGCACGCCGCCCCTCGCCCGCTTCCGCCAGTTCGGCGGGCGCTAGGACGCGCTCCAGCCAGGCGGCGAGCGCATCGGTGGCGGCCGTGTCGGCTTGGGCGAGGCGGCTGGCGAACTCCAGCTCGCCGTCGGCGGCTGCCGTGCGCGCGGCCGGGTCGGCGTGGTGGCCGGAGCGGTCGGCGAGGGCCTGTGCCAGCCAGCCGTCGACCGCCCGGTGGTACAGGAAGTCGCGGGCGGCCTCGTCTCCCGACCGGGTCTCCACGGTCCGGTCGAGTCGGCCGGCTCGGGCGAGCGCGGCAAGGTGGTCGGCGCGGGCGGCGAGCTGCTGCTCCTGGAGGCGCTGCTGCTCGGCTTCCTCGGCTCGCCGGTCGGCGGCGAGCTCGTCCTGGACGACGGCGTCGGTCTCCGGGTCGTAGACGCCGCCGGCGGTGACGAGCAGCTGCGTGATGCGCTCCCACTCAGTGACTTCGGCCGGGCCGCGTTCGTCGTCGGCCAGGTCCTCGCGGTCGCGGTCCATGTGCTGCTGAAGCCGGGCGTCCTCGAGCGCGGCCGAGGCCTCGGTGGCGGTCATCCCGGCGGCGCGGCGGCGCACCGAGCGGCGGCCGACCTTGGCTTGGTCGATCGGCCGGCGGGGTGCGGGCGTGCCGGGCGCCGGGAAGCGCCGGCGGCGGGATCGGGGAACAGGGGTGCTCACGCGAGCCTCCCAATCGTCGCGGAAACGGGTGATGGGAATTCCCGGCTGTCGGGCGGGAGCGCGGCAGCCGTAGACAGGTTTATAGCAGCCTCGAATTCCGGGTGGTCAGAAATCTATCGGGAGGTGTTCCACGTCCCGGAAATCTACGTGCAGGCCCGCTCGGGTCGTTCCGCCCTCGCGGAAATAGGACTCGGTGATGGCCTCAGCGAGCAGTGGTTGCAGCTCGTCATCCGTCGCGCCGCGCTCCTTCGCGTCCAGGATCCGGGCGGCGTGCGAGGGGGAGACGGCGCTGATGATGTCCCGCACCCGGGCGTTGTCGGAGGTGCCGTTCGCGGTGAAGCCGAACGTGGCCCGGCAGGTGATGACGAGCCCGCCGGAGGTGGCCGCACGCTGTCTCCTCTGTGCTCTGACCTGGGGTTGCCACTGGTCTTCGGTCTCCTGCGTCAGGGCCTCTTGGAGTCGCTTGTGGGGCTTCGTGGAGGCGCCGGCGAGGTAGCGGTGCACCGTACTGCGGGAGACGCCCAGACGCTCGGCCTAGGCCTTCGCCGAGCCCTTGGTGCGCGTGTGCAGGAATTTCATCTGGGCTTTCGCGGATTTCGGCGCGGGGCGGGTGAACAGAGCCTGCTCGGCCCGCGCGAGCGCGGCGCGGATCTTGCCGGGGCGCGGGGCCGGCGGCGGTGTGGCGTCGTCCATGCCGCCTACGAGACGCCGGTCCGCCTGTGGACAGAGACCGGTGATCTCCCCCCGCGCGGGTGACGGCGCTCCGGGCGGGCTGCCTACCGTGGGGGGTATGACGACGACTCCCCCGGACGGCCCGCCGGTGCCGGTGCGGGTGGTCCTGCCGGACGGCCAGGAGCTCACCGCCCGCCTGTGGGCCAGGCGCGAGACGCCGCGCGGCTGGCTGTACGAGGTGGGGCTGCCCGCGTACCGCAACACCGAAAACGGCGACGTCCAGGCCGCTGAGTACCGGGTGTGGGTGCGCGCCCCCGAGCACGTCCGGCCGGTCGACGGCGTCGCCTACGACACCGTGCCCACCGAGCGCCTGCCGCCGCCGTCATCGGTGCGCCAGGCGCTGGGGCCCCGCCGGCCCTCGGGCTGGGTGCTGCAGAAGGCCGGCGGCCGCGGGCCCGGCCGCGCCGTGCTGCACGCCGTCGACTGCGAGGAGGCCCCGCAGGGCGCGCCGCTGCTGCCCCTGGAGCGGGCGCTAGACGTCGCGGAGCAGCCCGGCACCCGGCTGTGCTCGCTGTGCGGCGCGGCGCAGGAGCTGGACCCCGTGCTGCGCGGCTTCGACCACATCGACGGCGGCTGACCTTCAACCCTTGCGGGTGACGGCGCCCTGGTCGGCGTGGAGATTGGGGGCTCTGCGTTCCCGGTGGCCGTACGAGGTGAGGGGGATCAGCCAAGGTGCGGGAGGGAGTGTTTCGTAGCTGCGGGCCGAGCTGTGGATGCTGGTCGGGGTCGCCGTTCTGTTGTAACTGGGGCGGCTGACCCGGGTCGGGTATCGGGCTGGACACCGGCTGTCCGCAGGCGACACGGGGTGGTGGGCACCGGAGATGCTGCTGCCGACTGCCGTGGTGTTTCTGCGTTGTAGCGGGCGGGACCTGGTAGAAGTCACGGTGGCGCGCTCTGGATCGCTTTTGCTGGAGCGGTGGGTGCTGGCGGCCTTGGTGGCCGCCCAGAACGCGACATGGCCGGGGTGGGCGAGCAGGCGGTGGTGTCGGCCAGTCGCAGCGCACCACAACGACGTGTCCTTCGATAGGGTTTTGCGGTCCTGCCGATCGTCGGGCGGCGCCGACAACGGGCCAGCACTACCGCATACGAAGTTCGCGGTGGCCGCCCGGATTGGGGGCGGCCACCGCGGTGATGCGGGTTACTTCTCACGTACAGGAGGGCGAAGGAATTCCGTTCCGGTCACCCGGCTCGCGGTCAGTTCCGCTTTTGACCCCGTTTCCGCACCACGAAGAAGATGATGAGGAAGAAGAGAACGGCGTCGATTCCTCCCACATATGCAGGCCAGGTAGATCCGCTTCCCGCAGCCAGGGAGACTGTGTCGATGGCAACCGAGGCACGGGATCCTTTCTCGCCGCCGTGGTCGCTGAGCACTTCGATACCCACGTCGACCGCGCTCAGCTATTTCGGCAGTCCTCATCCGTAGATTCCCATGGAATAGAGAAGACCGCCCACAGCCAGAAGACTGCCGACCAGCCTGAAGATGATGCGGTTATAGGTGTCGAAAGCCCTTCCCGTTTTCGCCCCGGTCTGGCGCTGGGCGAATAAAGGACCCACAAAGAAGAAGAAGATACCGAAGAGGCACATGAAAATGCCTACTAGGATGCGCATTCACTTTTCCCTTCGATTTATCAGGAAAAGCCGGGTGGCTCGCGCCGAAGGGCGCGGGCCACCCGGCCTCCGGAACTAACGGTCAGCGGCGACGGCTTCTCATCAGGAGGAAGACGATGATGGCGCCGAAGAGAATCACCATGCCCATCGCCAGATAGGGACTCCATGAGGGGCCCTTAGGCTTCGCCAAGTAGTAGGATGCGGCGGCCTGCATGGTGGAAACCATGATGAATTCCCTTCGATTCATTGCCAGTCAGAAGGTGTACTTGGCGTTAACCGAGCACTTTCCGGTACTGCCGCCCGATTCGAAGCCGGCATCGCCTTGCGTATTTCCGGTGATACTGGCTGCCCCTGCGCCGCAGGACCACTCTCCGGTCCAGCCGCTGCTCACGTCACCGCTTGAGCCGCCAATCCCGGCGCTAGCACCGGGAGTTCCGGCACCAAACGTGACAAACCATGCTTCTTTACCGCTATTGTCCTCTTCCTTTCCTCCCCCGACGCAAAGGTAGTAGCAAACCTCTCCATGGAAATCAGCCGAGAAGCTGAACAATCCGTTGGGGTCGATGCGGTTGACGGGGTCGCCTTCGGCGTAGAGGTAGGGGTTTTGTTCCTGGCCGGAGGGGTCGGGCTGGGTGAAGCGGCCGATGTTGGCGTCGTAGTAGCGGTTTTGGAGGTGGTAGAGGCCGGTGGGGTCCTGGTAGTTGCCGGCGAAGCGGTAGGGCTGGGCGACCGGCTCGGACGACTGGGCGAGGAGGCGGACGCCGCGGGGGCTGTAGGTGTAGGTGTCGACCTTGTTGCCGTCCACGTCGACCAGGCCGATCACGGAGCCGATCGCGTCGGTGAGGTAGTAGTAGCTCTTGCCCCCGGTCGTCATGGAGTTCAGCGTGCCCCCGGGCTCGCGGTTGAAGCCCATGTCCACGGCGCCGGTCGTCTTCGCGGACAGGCCGAGCGGGCCGTTGTGGAAGAGGGTGTCGCCGAGCCTGATGCGCTCGCTCTGGTCGGTGGAGCCGTACTGCCCCACGTACGTCTTGGCGTTGACGGTGATGGACGACATCTGGGAGTGGTCGGTCCAGGTCTCGTTGGTGCGCAGGTAGTCGTCGGTGGAGGAGCCGGCGCTCTCGTTGCCGATCGGGTCGTAGGACCAGGGGCCGGTGGAGCTGGACTTGCTGGTGAGCTGCTGGGCGTCGTTGTAGGTGTAGGTGGTGGTGCGGGGGCAACTGGGGTCGGTGCCCTGGGAGGTGAGGTTGCCGGCCAGGTCGTAGCAGTACTGCCAGGAGTCGGTGACGGCGCCGTCCTTGACCTCGCTGGCGTAGGAGAAGCGTCCTGCGCCGTCGTAGGTGTAGGTGCGCTTGCGGCCGGTGACGTTGTCCGTCATGGTGCGCATCTTGCTGCCGTCGGTGGCGTTGTTGGTGCCGTAGCCGTAGGTGTAGTCAAGGTTCACCAGGGTGCCCTGGGCGGAGGTCACCTTGATGTTCCTGGGCCGGCTGGAGTTGTCCGGGTCGACCTTCTGCACGGTGCCGCCGGGGTAGGTGGTCGTGGTGCGGACGTCGTTGTTGTTGTACTTGTACGTCGTCGTCGCGCCCCGCGGGTCCTTGAGCTCGGTGAGCCTGTTGACCTCGTTCCAGGTGTAGTCGACCTTTCCGGCCGGGTCCTGGTAGTAGTCGACGTTGCCCGCCGGGGTGTAGACGAGCAGGGTCTGGGAGCCGTCCTGGAGGTGGCGGACCGTCTCGCGCTGGAGCGGGTCGAACTCGTAGGAGACGGTGCCGGTGGCGTCGGTGCGCTGGGAGAGGTTGCCGTCGCCGTCGTACCAGTACTGCACCCGGGCCTTGTTGGTGGTGTCGACGATGCGGATCCGGTCGCGGTTGTCGTAGGTGTAGGTGACGGTCACGCCGCGGGCGTCGGTGACGGTCCTGGTGCGGCCGAGGTCGTCGTAGGTGTACGTCGTCTTGCCCAGGGGCGCCGGGGCCTTGGCCCAGTCGAGGTTGCCCTTGGCGTCATAGTGGAAGTCGGTCTGCACCGTCTTCGACGACGTCATCTTCGTCTTCTGGTCGCAGCGCTGGCCCTCGAAGCCGCCGCAGGTGGGGGTGGCGGGGTTGTAGTCGTAGGAGACGTTGCCGCCGCCGGTGCCGGTCTGGGCGACCGTCTTGGTGTTGCCGACGGTGTCGTAGGTGAAGGCCGTCTTCTCACCGTCCGCGTTGGTGGAGTCCTTCGGCACGTCCCCGCCGGCAATGGTCTGCCAGCTGTTGACCGTCTTGCCGCCGGTCGGCAGGGCGACGGTCTCCAGGTTGTTGCGGGAGTTGAAGCCGTAGTCGACCACGTTGCCGGGGGTGGTGCCGGCGCCCATGGCGTCGGTGGCGGTGTCGATGTTGTGGTTGGCGTCGAACTTCGTGGACCGCTTGTGGGTGAGCGCGTCCGTCACGTCGGTGACCTGGCCGTCCCCGTCGTGCGCGTACTGCGTGGCGTGCAGTTCGGGGTCGGTGGCGGTGGTCTTGCCCGCCGCGGTGGCCGAGTCGCTGGTGTAGGAGTACGTCCAGGTCGGGCCCGTGCTGCCGGAGGCGTTGAAGCCGGTTGCGCGCAGCATCGAGGTGATCCGGTTGACGTCGTCGTAGAAGAAGACGGTGACCCGGCCCTCGGCGGTGGTGATCTTGCTGATGCGGCCGGAGGTGTCGTAGCCGAAGGTGGTCGTCTTGCCTTCGGTGTCGGTGGTGGTCGTCAGGTTGCCGTCGGCGTCCAGGCCGTAGGCAGCGGTGCGGCCGGTGTTGTCCTTGGCCTGCCACAGGGTGGCGCTGACCTTTTTCAGGTCGATCCAGCGGCCGGAGCGGGTCTCGGTGAGTTTGTAGCCGCCGCCGGTGTTCTGGGTGACGGTGACGCTGCCGTGGTTGCGGTCGGTGACCTTCGTCAGCGTTCCGCCCGCGTCGTAGGTCTCCTTCGAGCCCGACTTCCACTTCGTGAGGGTGTAGGTGCCGTCGGAGTTCTTCTTCAGGTCCTGCGAGTAGCCCTTGGGGGTGGTGAAGGAGCCGTCGCTGTTCTTCTTGAAGCGGACCGTCGCGCCGGAGGCGTCGTAGAAGATCACCTCGCTGCTGGAGACGGACAGGTAGCGCTCGTACTGCTGCCACCAGCGCTGCGAGACGCGGCCG
This sequence comes from Streptomyces sp. NPDC047017, assembly GCF_040644175.1. NCBI lineage: Bacteria > Bacillati > Actinomycetota > Actinomycetes > Kitasatosporales > Streptomycetaceae > Streptomyces > Streptomyces sp. NPDC047017. The sequence continues at coordinate 13,043 of NZ_JBEYVW010000031.1, forward strand.
AAGGGAGCGTCCAACGAGTTGTAGGTGCGGGCCAGTTGCAGGCGCTGGCCGACGCCGGCGATGTCGAAGTCCGTCGCCGTCAGCATCAGGTTGCCGGTCGAGTAGTCGATCTTCGCGGTCAGCGCGTCCGTGATGGCGAAGCTGGTGTAGCGGTGCCAGGGCACGTTGCCCTGCCCCTCCGGCACCAGGTTCAGCACCGAGGCGCCCGCAGCGACACCGGCCTTTGCCGCCTTGCCCGACGCGGCGTTCTCGGCGTGCGCACGCTGCTGGCGCAGCCACGGCACGTACACCTCGTCCGTCGGGTTCTTCGACGGCTCGGACTTCACCGGCCGGTTCGCGCCCACCTTCACCGCCGGCATCGCGAAGTGGGGGCTGTTCTTGCCCCATGCGGAGACGGGCTTGCCGTCGGCCGCGGTCGCGCTCGCGGCCGGCAGGACGGCCGCGGCCAGCGCCGTCGTCACCACCGCCGCTGTCGTCGCGGCCGATCCCGATCGTTTCCGGGCACGTCGAAGAGACGTGCCGAAGGCACGCATATGCATGCTTCCCCCCACAGGAAGTCAAACCCCGGCAACCCCAGCGGTAACCGGGCCCGCACACGTTGTCACAGGATTCGCACAAAGATCCGCCCCGTTCCCACCGAATCCGTTCACATACGGGCCAGAATCCGCCCCTCCCCTTCAGGGGGCAAATACGCGGAAAACGGAAGCAGGTTCGCGCTGCAGAACCTCGTCAAGGGGAAAGGGCACTTTGCGAGTTCTAAAGCAAACGGCCGAAAGTCGACGCGTGACGAGGACCGCCTGCTCCAGCCGCCCCAGCAAGGCATCGGCGCGCAGTTCCACCGCCACGCCGCGCAGACCGCCGCGCCGGAGCCACCTACGCAGACCTCGGGCAGGCCATGAGGATGAGCCAGCAGGCGGCACGCAAGCGGTGACCGGACATTGCAGAAGGCCGGCGGCGCCGTGCTCCACGCCGTCGACTGCACCGAGGCCCCGAAGAACGCTCCGCTGCTGCCCCCGGAGCGGGCGCTGGACGTCGCGGAACAGCCCGGCACCCGCCTGTGCTCCCTGTGCGGCCCGGCGCAGGAGCTGAATCCCGTGCTGCGCGGCTTCGACCACGTCGACGGCGGCTGATCTCCACCCGGGTGTACATGGGCTAAGGGACCCGATGGGAGAGCGGGGAGAAGGTACCGGGCGCGAGGCGCCCGGCACCGAGAGGTGGGTCAGCTTCACGGCGACAGGGTTGTGCACTTGGGGCACCCGCGCCCTTGCATCACGGACGAGAGGCGGAACCGGCCGATCAGACCGCAGCGCATGCACTGCGCAGTCCAGGGTGCGGTGCCAGAACGGGGGAAGGGCTCGGCCGGGTGGAGACCAGCGTTCAGCATGATGCTGGTGGCCCGGCGTCGGCCTATCCACCTGCGCCATATTCTGCGCTCTTCGCTGCCGGCCGTCTTCTTGGCCGCCGACTCCTCCTTCTCCTTGGCCTTCACCCGCTGATACGCCTGGATCCAGATGGGGAACTGACGCTCCTTGACCCTGCAGGCGTACAAGTACGCTCGCAGCTGCTCAACGCCGCTGGGCAACTGCTGACGGTGAGATATTCGGTACGCAGCGCTCCGGGACAGAAACGCGTACCGCTTTCGCTTCTCGTCTGCCTCCCGCGCAGCTTGGACCCGGTCTTGCAACTGCTGCATGGAAGGGCGGTTGTTCTCTTCCCAGACCCTGGCCAGCGCCCTGCCGAGCTCGTCTCGTGTGCTCACCATGCGCGGGTGAGGAGCTTGGGTCAGGGAGCGCCGCTGCCGTCCGGGGGCCCGGGTGGCCTTCTCGTACAGCCGTTTCGCTTCCTCGGGGGCGAGACCAAGCTTGTCGACGTACCCGTCCACGAGGGACTTCTTGGGTGCGACAGCTCCGGCTTCGGCCCGCTGAACGGTGGAGGTCGACTTCCCGATGACGTCGGCCGCCTGAGCTTGAGTGAGCCCCAGCACGGCACGGCTGCGGCGCAGGGCGCAGGCCAACTGGCCCACGGCGTTGTCGGTGTCCGGCACCTTCTTGAGGCGCCGGACCTTCCGAACGGTACTCATGGCGCGGTGTCAGATCGGAGTGGCCCGCACCTCAACCAACGCCGGGCGCAACAACGCGGTCAGCCTGCCGGTCGTGCAGGCTCGTGCTACGGCTGCGCCGACCAGGGCGGCGCAGCCGACGACGAAGACGGCGGTGGCCGACTTCATCCCCGTGAGGACGAGCACGGTCACGAAGAGGACCACGACCGTGATGATGGCGGCCTCAGGACCGCTTGGCCGTGGCCTCGGTTCGACGAGGGTGTTCAGCATGACTAGCTCCTACGTGAAGGTCGGTTCCAACCAGGTTGTGCCGCTGGGCGGTTGGCTCGCCGGTCGCGGTAACGGAAATGCTGCCACCCCATGACCATGCGTCACGACCAGATCAAGGCTTTTTATTCATGTGCATCCCACTCTCGACTCCGCTGCACAACAGGCATATGCGAGGGCACCGAGGTAGATCATTGGCCAGAGCGCAAGCACGCTGTGTAATGAACGAGGCGTCGACCAGGGTGGCCACGGAGTCGTGCACCAGTGCCAATTCGGCGGAACGCCGCAACCGCGTAGATGATCATGTAAACACCCAGACGTAAACCAGTTTGGGTTGCCCTCCACGCCCCGGCACTGGGACGCTTTTTCTAAGCCCCTGCGCCGCGTAGTTCCAACCAGGTTGATCAGGGACACTGTGCGGGCCCTGGTTGGCTCCGGGCCCGCAGCAACGAGCCGGCAGCACCCGCTGTCGGCTCGTCCGCGTTTTCCGGCCCGGCGCCGGCGGCACCGGGCTCGGCCGACCGGGTGGACACGGCATCGGCAACGGAAGCGTGCTGGTTGTGCGTCAGGTGCGCAACGGACCGGACGCCGGGGCCGGTGCGCGATCAGCCTGCGGGCATGAACAAGTTGATCGAGCTGCTGAACAGCTCGCTCGTCTCCGGGGCGGTCATCGCCGTTCTGGCGGCGTGGCTGACCAACCGCGCCCGCAACCACCAGGAGCAGCAGGCTGAGATCGGGGCCCTGCGGGTACAGGCGGATGCGCTGACGGTGGCGGTGATGGAGTTGCAGGGCGCGGTCGCCGCCAACCGGCTGCTGTGGGAGGGGCCGGCTGAGCGGGGCCGGACGTTCGTGCTGGCCGTGGTCGCCTTCGCCGGTGGGGCCGCCCGTGCCCGGGTCGCCGGCGGAACGGACGTGCAGAGCGGGCTCGTGGGCTTCGGGCGCGCGGCCGAGCTGCTGAGCCGGGAGCGGGTGGCGAGCAAGCAGACCGTAGCCGCCGTGCGCGAGCCGCTCACCCGGGCCGCCACCGCCGCCGCCCCGCTCGTGCGCTGCTCCGACCCGGCCGTCGTCACGACCACCGAGCAGCTGCTGAACGCCCTGTCCGACGTGGAGGACACCGCGCGCCTGGAGGCCGCCCTGGAGGCGTTCGGCCGGGCCGTCAACACGGCCACCGCACCGCGACTGTCCTGGCGGGCACGTCGGCGCACCGTCTCGTCCGGATGATGCCGCCCGCAGTGCGGGTCCGCAGCTGGCTGCGGGCCCGCGGACGGGTCAGTACCGCGTCTCCCACCACAGGATCAGCAGTGTCACGGTGCCGCTGCCCAGCTTGTAGGCGGCGCCGTGCAGGAAGTGGTGATGGACACCGTGTCCACGGCCCCCACTCCATTTCCGCAGGTGAGTGCTGATGGACGAGCGCCATCTGTCCACACGGCGTGGGTGCTTCGGATCTGAATTCGCGCTAGGCTCGGTCATGCGGTTCCTTGCGTTAGCGTGCGTTTAGGGACACCGCGAGAGGAGCCCTCCCAACTCAGAGGCCTGAGAAACCCGTTGGGGCGCAGGGCTCCTTTCACGTTCTGCGGAGTCTATCGGCGAGAAGCTGATCAGTGTAGTTGCGCATGCGGGGATACGCGCACCAGACAACACTCTGCCTACACTCTGCCTACCTTCTCGCGCACCAGCGACACATCCAGAACGGGAAACCCGCAGCTCACACGCGTTGATGTGAACCTGGTCACCATCAAGAGGTGCAGGGGCATTCGCCGGTCTTCTCTCCTGCGGAAAACGCAGGAAGGGTCTTCTCTCCTGCGGAAAACGCAGGGAAATACAGGCTTCAATGCGCTCCAAGCTAATCCATCTCATCGCATCGCGATGAGATGAGATGCAATGGATTACAAGGGGTTACGGCAGGAGTACCGGGCTTGAGGCCGCCTCGGGAGCCGAGGCCTCGCGGTCTGCTCCCCGTAGGAATGTGAAACGCCTCGTCCCCGGCAGCTTCAATGCCGGGGACGAGGCGCTTGTGCAGGAGCCGGCCTACAGCTCGATCTGGATGTGCTCCACGTCGGTGAACTCCACGCCCAGGCCGTGCGCGCGGGAGTTGTTGGCGCGGAAGTACATCCGGGCGAGGCCGTCGGCGGCGATCTGCCGGAGCTGGTCCTCGTTCGCGCCCTGGTCCCGGGCGGTGAACAGCTGGTCCGCGTACTCGGGCGGCAGCGCCTGGGTGATGTCGCGGATCCGGGCGTCGTCGGTGGTGCCCGGCGCCGCGGTGAACCCGAACCGCGCGCGCGTGGAGACGACCAGGCCGCCGGTGGAGGCCGCCTTCTTCCGCGCCTTCGCCCGCACCTGTGGCTGCCACCGCTTCTTGACCTCGCCCTCCAGGCGGCCTCGGAGGTCCTGGCGGGGCCGCCTGAGCTTGCCCGAGACGTACCGCTCCACCGTGCGCTGGGAGATCCCGAGCGCCTGTGCTGCGGCCTTGGTGCCCTTGAGCTGCCTGACCAGGTACTTCATCTGCGCCTGGGCGCTCTGCGGGATGCGGCGGGTGAACGCCCCCTCCAGCGCGCGGTCCAGGCTGTCCCCGAGTGAGTCGACCATGACCTGCTACTCCCCTTCTCCGGCCGTCGGGTCAGCGGTCTTGATGAGGTTGGCGATGTTGAAGACCTCGCCGCGCTCCTCGAACAGCTGCTCCGCCCACAGGACGGTCTGCGTGCCCTGGTGCTTGACCATCCCGGGCGAGACTCCGAGCCGGAACGTGCCGGGCGCTGGCTTGCCCTCGGGCGTGAGCGGCAGGACGTCCAGCGGGGACGATCCGGGCGAGGGGTAGGCGATGGCGTCGGTGCCGATCGCGACCGGGTAGAGGTCGGCGGCGGCCGCCGTCTTCATCAGCTTGCGGTGCAGGCCCACCCGCTGGCTGGCCAGCACGGCGGCCCGGATGTCGGGGCGCCAGTTCACCCGGTCCAGCGCCGGGTACGGCTCGTAGTACGGCACCTGCCCCCGGGAGCGCTGGCGCAGCTTGCCGATCGCGCCCTTCGCCGTGGCCTTGATCGCGGTCTCCAGCAGGGCCATCGTCGGGTCGGCCTTCTTGCGCCGCGCCATCGCCTCGAGGAACTCCTGGCCCTGGAGGTCGGTGGTGACGCCCATGTCGGCCATCGTCGCCACGTAGGCGTCGCGCAGCCGCTTGTACCAGGAGTCGAGGTAGCGGCCGGTCTGGGTGCGCACGTACGCCTCGATCGGCGCGACGTCGAAGCCGAGCTCCACCGCGTAGGCGACGGTGGGCGTGGCGTACCAGGCCGGGCCCTCGGGGCGGTCGCCCTTCGGCGTGAACGGGGACGGCAGCCGGGAGCCGTCGACGGTGCGGCCGTTGACCCGCACGCGGGACAGGTCGACATGGGAGAGGTCGACCAGCCACGAGCCGGGCAGCGCCGCGTCGAACTGCGGGTTGCCGGTCAGGTGGGTCGGCCCGTTCAGCCCGACCGTGAGCCCGTTCGCGGCCGCGGCGAACGACATGTTGAGGTCGACGACGACCAGGTACGGGTTGGCGCACTCCTCATCGGTCAGCGGCCGGCACCAGTCGTACGGCTCCTCCATCAGCATCTCTGCCGGGGTGCGCAGGTGGTGCCGGGCGAACTGGCCCTTGAGGACCGGGTGTTCGTCGGGGACCTCGCACGGCACCACCGGGTAGAGCTGGGTGAGCGCGTCCTCGTTGTACGCCCGCTCGAACTCGCCGGTCGCCGGGTTCTTCTCCGCTCGCGTGGGCGGGCGCAGCGCGGTCATGAGCTCCAAGCCGGTCGTCGCGGTGGAGCCACGCGGCGTCATCACCCGGGCCGCGTACAGGCCGAGGTACTGGACCAGGTCGGCCGGGTGCATCGTCAGCAGCAGCTCCGGGTCGTCCTTGCGCCCCCACTCGCGGACGTCCAGGGCGTGCCAGGGCAAGACGCACAGCTGGACACAGCGCCGCCGGGAGCCTTGGGGGTCGCGGTAGAGACGGGCCCACGGGCCAAAACCCCGCTGGGTCATCTGGAGGCCCGCGCGCTCGATCTGCTTGACCACCTTGTGGCCAGCCGGGATGCGACCCGCGTGCCGTTCCTCCTCCGAGAGGGCGACCGGCAGGCCGTAGCGCTCCATCGCGGCTGCGGTGAGGACGAGGATCGGGTCGGCGTCGCGGCCGTTGCGGTGCAGGCGGGCCTGCCCGAGGCGGCCTTCGGTCAGCGTCCAGTCGACCAGGGCCGGGATCGTCTTGGCGGGCACGTCCAGGACCAGGCCGCCGATGCAGTACGCCGACACCTGCCCGTCCTCGCAGTCGATGACCGCGAGCGGTCCGTTCTCGAAGCGCGGGTCGAGGTCGGCGGTCACGGCCGCCGTGGTCTTCTTCGCCACCGCCTTCTTCGCACCCGGGCGCCGCGACGACGCGGCGGGCTTCGCGGCGGGCGCCGGGCGTACGGCAGCAGCCGGGGCCGGGGGCGCCGGCGCTTCGGCCGCCGGGGCGGGAACGGGCGCGGGACCGGTGAACGACTCCGGGACCGACGGCGCCGGGGGCGCGGCGGGCTCGTCGGCGGCCGGGGCGGGGAAGCGGGCGGCGAGGCCCTCCAGCAGCCGGGCGTACGCGGCGCGCTTCGGCGGCCGCGGCTCGGTCTTGCCGGTCTCCCAGTTCCCCACCGCCTCCCGGCGGGCGTCCAGCGCCGTGGCGATCTGCGCCTGGCTCAGGCCCGCCGCCTCACGCAGACGCTTGCGCTCCGCAGGGGACGGCAGGTCGTCCTGCGCGACTTGCTCCAGCAGCGCATCGACGGCGCTGAACAGCTCGTTCTCAGTGGACACAGAGGTCACCTCCAATAGACACCCTACCCGATCGCGCTCTGATTCGCACATTGGATCGCGCATGAATCGCACATTGGCCAGGAGTGCACCACGCGGATCGGCAAGCCGTGCAACAGCGGCGGTGACGGATGCGGCGGTCACGCCGTCTGCCCCAGCTCGGCAGGGCCCGGCGCCTGCCCGGCACGCTCACGGCGAGCACGGCGCAGCGCGGCGAGCCGGGTCCGCTCGGACTCCTGGCGGCGCTGAGCGCGCGCCGCCTCGATCGGGGCCGGCTGCTCGTCCGACTCGCCGGTCTCCGGGAAGGCTCGGGCGCTGAGCGCGCGCATTGCCGCGGTCTGCCGCTCCACCGCGTCCGCGATGGCGGGGTCCACGCGGCGCGGCGGTGCCACCTCCTGGTGCGCGGCGAGCGCGCGGCGGTAGCCGTCCGAGGTGGTCTCCCGGGTACGCGGCGGCCCGGCGGGCGCGGCCGCGGGCTCCGGTCCGGCGTCGGCCGGCTCGTGCGTCGCCACCGTGCCAGGCGCGAGGATCTTCAGGGCGCGTACCACCGTGTGGCCGGCCGACTCGTTGGCGGCGGCGATGACGCGGGCCTGCTCCAGGCGGGTCTTCGTCGCCCAGGCCGTCGACTCCGGGGACATGTGAGCCGCCCGGAGTCGGCGTCGTAGCCGACCGCGGCGACGCGCCCGGCCAGCTCCGCCTGGCTGCCGTGTGGAGGGCCGCCGGCATCACCCCATGAGGAGAATGAATGGATATCACCTGGCAAGACAAGAGCCGTTCCGCTACGCCAACGGATCGGCCTGCTTCCGGTTCGGCATCGACGACCGACCAGGGCCACGCTTACATCGCCGTCGCCGGAAAGGAGGACCGCTACCTGGTCGACAGTCAGGACGCGCTCCGTTCCTTGATCCTGGAGATCAAGGCAGGTGGAGCAGACCACCTTCTCTGAGGGACTGGCCCCAGCCACGACGGCCCGTCCCGGGACACCGGTCGGCTCGGGGTTACAGCGTCTGCTGGAGCCAGAAGCTGATCAGGCTGGCGACGGCCAGTCCGGCTCCGTACGCGAGGCCGCGGATGAAGTGCCCTGCCGCTGCGCGGTGCTGGGGCCGGATCCACGGGCCACGCCGGGAAGGGCGCCGTTGATCATCTGACGGTGCAGGCGGAACGGTCACGGTGCGGATCCCCTTTTACGGACACAGGTGAAGGGAGCCTCCGAGATGGGGTGGTGCCCGGGGGAGGCCCCCTTCGGGGGTGGGTGGGGTCAGTGACTGGTGAGTTCGCGCAGGCGGTCCGCGAGGCGGCGGTCGGGCCGGCCCAGCAGACCGTCGTCGTACAGGTCGGCCAGGCGGTCGACCTCTTCCAGCAGGCCGCCGATGGGGACCGCCCGGTGGGCGCCGGTACGGGCGCTGTAGCCGGCGAACTGCTCCAGCACCTCGATCAGCTTCGTCAGCTCGATCGCGTTGAGGTCGTCGCCCTCCGAGTCGGTCAGGGCATCCCCGACTCGCTCCCACCAGAGCTCGGCTTCCCGCAGTTCACCGCTGATGAGGTGCTGGAGGTGCAGGCAGTAGGCGGCTGCGCCATGGCCGGCGCCTGCGGCGAACTGCCACCAGAAACGGGCGCTCTCGGGATGGTCGGCGAGATGGAGGGAGCAGGCGAAGACGTGGATCCCGTCGATGTCGAGATCATCCGTCCACCCCTCGAAGACGGTGCAGGGGGTGCCGATGACGTCGGTGAGGTCTTTCATGTGCGAGGCTGCACCGGCCTGGGTGACGCCCCAGACGGTGACGGCCTCCAGTCGGCGCCGCGCCGACGTGCTCTCCGGCCGCTCCGCGGCCGGGGGCGGCAGATATCCGGCGTCCTGAGCCAGGCGACGCAGGCCGGCAGCCACGTCGAAGGACCGGCGGGGTTCGCATGTGGAGGCACCTGCCAGACGTTCTTCCCATGTGTTCACGCGTTGTCCTCCCGCTGGCACTTCAGGATCTTCTGATAGATCGGGGACAGCCGCTCCCGGGCCCTACGGCAGTGGTAGTCGACGGTGCTGGGCGTGACCCCCATGTACCAGCTGATGTGCCGCGTGTCGTGGCCACCGATGTAGCGCAGGACCATGACGTCGAACTGGCGTGGCGGGAGAGCGCCGAGCGCCTCGTACAGGCCGCTGCCGCTGTCCAGAGCCGCCATCTGCTCGCGCAGGGACAGGAGCTCTTCCGATATGACGGTGCGCCGCACGATCGCCCAGACCTCTTGGTCCAGGTTCTCGCTCTGCTCCCGCAGCCTGTCCCAGAGGTTCAGAATCTCCAGGAAAGCGCGGTGGACCGCCCGTTCCGCTGCGTCGTTCGTCCCCAGAACGGCCAGGGCCAGATCGTGGAAAGCCTCCTGATGCAGGATGTAGAGCGCCTCGAACTCCACGGGCAGCGGGAGGGGGGCTTCTTCAGCCACAGGCATGCGGCCGTCCTCGCCGACTTCTTCGGTCATCGGTCCTCTTCATGAGGTTCAGTGGATGGCGCGGAGGTGCGCCGGGCGTGAACTACTCAACCGTCCGTGAGCCCCGAACACGCATGCGCCAGTCGGTGAGTTTCACGTTCAGAGATCAACGAAATGCCCAGAGTGACGATCGTTGTACCGTGCAGCATGGACTGACCAGCAACGTTCGATCACCCAACGTGACATGGCGCTGACATGCGAACGCTTCCAAGTGATGGAGGTCACACAGGGGCACGGTTTGCTCGCGCGCAGGGCAGAGCCACGTACGGGTGGACTATGGCAATTCCCGACCCGCGCGCGGGATTTGCGGGTAAAAGCTGTCGCACTCGGCGCGGCGTGCGCTCGAAAGCCTCTCGTGGGCCGTTTGTAGCGAGGCGGGCAGAACGGCGCTCTAGGTGACGCCGGCAAGTCTGGGAACCTGCCGGGTGCTCAGGTCGCTGGGTGCCCGCGGGTCGAGGCCGGACCAGTCGGCGGCTGAGCTGAACGGTCACGGCGAGGGCTGGGCGCTCGTCGGCCGGCCCGAGTGGGGCGCGCGGGCGGTGCTCGCGCCGCTTGCCTCAGCTCCGCATCCACCCGGCGGGAGGAAGCCACGCACGGGCCGGGCCCCGCGCTGGGTGACCTCGGTCTCGTCCTTGCCTACCTGGAAACTCCTTAAACCCCATGTGTCTCATTCGCAACTCACGCCGAGCAGGATCTCACCAATCACAAGGCGCTATTGCGGCCCCTTCTTCACGTCCCGTACTTTCGGAGGTTCATTCGGCCGGGGGGAGAGTCACTTGACGCCTGATCCGCACGAGGATTACAGGGAAAAATTTGCCGCGTTCAGCCTGAAAGAGGCGGAGCTGCGGGCGGCTAAGGCGCTTCAGAGGATCGGCTGGCTGATCCTGTTAGGGTCGTTAATCCTGACGGGGATACTCGGGTACACCGTCATCGTCGGCCTATGGAAGGCGAATGATGGAGTCACCCGGTGGCTCTCCATGATCATCGTGAACGCGTTATTGATTGCGTGCGCGTGGTGGCTGTACAGCAATCACAAAACTCTTGCCGAAAAGACGAGTGCTTTCCGTGACGCACTGCAGAAGCGCCAGACGGCGGCTGCTCAGCTCCCCCTCGACACAACCTCGGGCCTGCGCGTCTACCGAGAGGCATCGCTCGATGTCATCGCCTCCTACCGGGCCCAGGCGAGCCGCAACAGGCGCGTGCACAACGCATTCCAGCTCGTCATTATCACCGGATCAATCGTGGTGTCCACCCTCACGGCGATGAATGAAGGATCCAACGCAGTCCTGTCAATCGTCACCTCATCCTTGAGTGCGCTGGTCGGAATCTCCGCCGGAGTCACCGGATACTTCAAGTTCCGGGAGCGCGGCACCACCTCCCAGTCGACAGCAGACGACATCGAGAAGAACTACAACGCCAGCGGGTTCCAGCTTGGTGACTACGCGGAAATGGAGGAAATCCCTCGGCTCATCCTCTACGCCGGAACGGTCGAAAGGATCAAAGAAGAACAGCGTAAGCGCGAGATCCAGCTGGAGCAGAGCACCTCACGCGACGAGCGCTCAGCGCAATGAGCGGCGGAGGAAAAGACGCCGAACGCTCTCGCCCCCGGGAGCGGGCTGTATCGCTGACCACGGTCCGCTGGCTGCTGGCACCGCGCTGGCAGTGGCGCACCCGCCGACTGCGGGCCGCCCACGGACCCACTCTTTCCTACGAAGTCGCCTGGAGCCTGGTCGCGCTCGCCGACGACGTGGACAACCTGCCCTACGTGCGGCGCCGCACCCACCCTGTGCCCAGCGTGCCGCCAGGGGTGATGGTCGATGTGTGGGCGCAGCTCCACCCGGCGGAACAGCAACGGCGCCGGGCCTGGCTGGCCCGTCACCGCCGGACCCCACTGCACGCGCTCGGGGTCCCAGAGGAAGTGATCGAGCTGGCGGGACTGCACGTCGTCGAATGGGCGCTCCCGCCGGACGTGCCATCGATCTCGCTGGTTGTCCAGCAGCGGTCCTGGCCGAGAAGAACCGACTGACTACGTTCCTTCAGCCCGCTGCGGCGAGTTCGCGCTCGTTCGCCACCCCACCTTCTGACACGCGTGGGGGGCCGTAGTACATGGTCGTCACTCATTCGGCCGATGGTCGTTTCAGATGTGGATCAGCACTCTGATGCGAAGGAGCCCTGGTGGGCCTGTCGTTTGTGATCGAGAAGCTCGAGTTCCAGCGTGGCGACGTGTGGCAAGTCCGCTACATCAAGGGCCTGGTGGCCTTCCTCGTGGGCCACTCCGGGGCGGGCAAGTCCACCGCCCTGGAAGCGCTGCTCTACCCGCTGGGCCTGACCACGGCAACAATCATGCCGGAGGTCAGCGCCTGTCAGCAGATCCGGCTCACCTTCCGCGTCGCCGGCACCCGGTGGCAGGTCACCCGCAGCGGCTCCAACCCACGCGCCCGGGTGTCGGTGAAAAACCTCGACGACGACACCGAGCCCGAGCGCTCGCTGCCCGTGAAGAACGCGAAGGCCGGCGAGGAGACAGCCAGTGCCTTCGTCCAGGACCTCCTGGGCCTCCCGCAGGCGGCCCGGGGCGCTACACGCCTCGACCTGGACGACTACTACAACACCGTCCTGGCCCTGCGTCAGCACACGATCGCTTCCGCCTTCCTGGGCGGGGCCAAGGACGAGGTGCGCATCCTCGTCCTGGAGGCGATCCTCGGGCTGTGGGACGCAGACCTCGCCAGCCTGGAGAAGAACGCGACCGAGACCGCGTCCCGCTTCAACAAGGCCAAGGCAGACCTGTCGGCGTTCAAAAAGCTGAGGGACAAGGGCGGCCTCGCCGACCCGGACCGAGTCCGCTCCGACTACGAGCAGAAGCAGCGTGAGCACGCCGCGGCGGCAAACGCCTGGCAGAAGGCCGACACGGCGTTGAAGAGCGCGGTCGGGGAGCACGGTCGGCTCATCGCGCTGCACAAGGCGGCCAACGCCGATCGCAAGACGACCGCCAAGCAGGCCACCATCGCGCACGAGAAGCTACAAGGAGCGACCGCCGAGCATGCCCGTGCCGAAGGCGCCCTCGGCGAGCTGCTCACCCCGCCGTCCGAGGACTGCACCCGATGCGGCCAGCCCCTTCCAGAACGGGGACCGGACCTGTGCCGACAGTGCGGGCAAGCCTGCCAGGACGCCACCGATCAGCGCGAGCGGAAGATCGCCGCCGCCCGCGCGAAGGTTGAGCGCCTCCGGATGAAGCTGCGTTCCCTGAAGGAAGCCCTGGCCGCCGCCATCGCGACAGCGGAGAAGGCCGAGGACGCGGCCGCGATCGCGCTCAAAGCACGAGACACCTACGACCAGCACGACCTCCAGCCCGTCCGCGTCGCCGCCCAGCAGGCCGAGAAGACGGCTCATGGCCTGAGCCGAGACGTCGCCCGGCTCAAGGAGTGGCTGGAGTCGTCCGACTACATCAACACCCAGCAGAAGATCATCGACGCCGCCAAAGCCGAGATGGAGAAGGCGAAAGCCGCCCGGGACGCCGCCCTCACCGCCCATGAAGTACGCCGCAAGGAGGTCATCGCCCGCTGGACCGAGCTCTTCCTGGCCCGACTCCAGCAGATCAACCCAGACGTCGAGACCGCCTACATCGACCCCACCGACTTCACCACCCGGATCAAGGAACGCGACAACCCCGACAAGACATTCGCCGAGAGCTCCGTCGCCGGCAGCCCCAAGGTCGTCACCAACGTCGCGATGCTGCTGTCCCTGCGCGACCTCGGCCGCGCCGACCCCGCCGTCCGCGTACCCCCTCTGATGATCATCGACTCACCGCTCGCCGACCTCGGAGCTGTGGACCAGGCCACCGGACTCCGGCTGATCGACACCCTCATCGACATCGCCGGCGACCCCTCCTCCGACGGATACGCCTGCCAGGTCATCGCCGCCATCAACGACCCGCTCCCCCACCCCTACACAGGAGTCCGCGAGATCCCCGTCGACACCGACAACCGGTTCTTCGACCACGCCCCACGCTGCGCCTGAACACCAAGCTTGTCTGCGTGCCCCTGCGCCAGCACGGGCAGGCAGAGTTCCCCCGCTGTACCCGGTTGGGAGCTGGCTGATCATCCCGCTGACAGGTCCTCGAACTCCGTGGCAGGGTGCGGTGATCGGATCGGCGGAAGTTAGGGGGCTCCCGTGGAAGCACGGATGTGGAACGGACTGGTCGGCGTCGCGAAGGAGACGTACACCGCGTCGCTGAGCAAGGGAGTCGTGCCGCGCCCGCTGATGATGCCGCTGGTGCGCGGCCAGCTGGTCGGGCTGATCTGGGTCCGCCCGCTCAAGGCCGGCCAGGACGCGCTCGCCGGGATCGCCGAACTCGCGAACATCGCCGCGGCGGCCGGCGCGGACGAGGTGGTCCTCGCGTGGGAGACACACGACGTCGCCACCGCCTGCGAGCTGCCGATCGTCGGCCCGGCGCCGTGCCTGAACATGGTGCTCGCCACCCCGGCCGGGCATGTGCTGCACCAGTTCCCCTACAGCGAGCAGCTCCTGTCCCGCAACCTCGAGGGCTGGGCGTCAGTCGCACCCGACTGGAGGCCGGCCCACGCGCCGCAGCCCGGTGGCGAACTGGTGCCACCGATCCAGGCCGCGGTGAACTTCTCCTTCACCCCGATCGAGCTGGACCATCCCGACCCGTTCGGCGTCACCGTCGTGCTGATGGAAGAGGACGGCTACCGCATCAGCCTGACCGAAGCGTTCGCCCGCTGAGCCTGAGCAGACGAGAGGACCGAAGCTGTGGCCCGCAGTCTTGATGACGATGCGCCCCGCCGACTCAGCGACGCCGACGACCATCTGAGTGCCGAACAACGGCAGGCCGAAGCCGATGAACACTCCTCGCTGCGCAAGCTGCGGCACGACGTGAGGCAGACGGAGCGGGATCTGGCGCGACGCAGGAGAAGGATCCGCACGGTGGGCGTCGCCCTGGCCGTGGCCGGCGGTGCGGTCCTCGCGGGCCTGCTGTGGACCGTGCTGACCTGGGGCTCCCCCTCCCGGTTCCTCCGGGTGGACATCACCTGCGGAGTGGTGGCGCTGGTCTCCGGCGCGGCCGCCTGGATTGCCGCGCCTCCCCGCGGCCAGCTGAGTCTGGCGAAGCTGGAGGACATGCTCGCGACGAACCGCGAGGCCCTCCGCTTCCTCAGCGCGCTCATCCACCCGACGCTGAAGGAGCGGCGCAGCCTCTACCGAGAAGACGTGGCCGGGGTGATCGAGCAGCACCGGACGGACAGCCGCAGATACCGGTTCATCCACAACACGCTGCAGAACGTCATCATGATCGGGGCTGCGTCCACGACCACCGTCGCCGCCCTGGACACCCGCAACCAGTTCACCTGGCAGAACATCACGATCGTCGTCATCGGCTTCACCGTCACGCTGGCAGCCGCCTTCAACGGCTACTACAAGTACCGCGAGCGCAGCTACTTCCTGCTCCAGACCGCCGACGCCATCGAGGAAGAGGCCAACGCCTTCACCCTTGGCGTCGGCCCCTACAGCGACTTCGACGCCGCCCAGGAGCAGCAGGCACTCAAGCTGTTCACCCAGCGCGTCGAAGACCACCGCAACGAGCAGCGGCGCCGCCAACAGCAGCTGGATCAGCCTGCCGACCAGGCCCTCCCCTCCAGCCAGCCGCCAGCATGAGAAAGGCCCCGCTGAGTCGGCTTGGAAGAGTTGCTGAGTAGATGGCCGGAACCTCTCCTGCGCGCGAAGGACAGTGATGGGATGGTCGCTCCTCGTGACTTGGGGGGATCTCGTGGCCAGCACACCGCGGCGCAGTTATAGCAACGCAACGATCGCAGGACTGATGACACTCGCCCGAGGCGGGTGCTACTGGCCCGACTGTGGCGTGCCGACTATTCGAATGATCAACGGTGTACCCCGTCTGAACCTGGAGATCGCACATATTCGGGCGTTCGAGGAAGGAGGTAAGCGCTACGACCCGGACTGGTCAGTCGGCGAGCGCAACAGCTTCGCCAACCTCATCCTGCTCTGCCACCCGCATCATTCCGAGATCGATGGGACGAACAGCGAGCAGTACACGGTGGAGCTGTTGGAGCGCTGGAAGCACGAGCGCGAAGCCGACGGACTCAGCGCCCTGGCAGGGCTGAGCGACCTGACCGAAGATCGACTCGGAGAAATGATCAGTGGAGCGCAAACGGCACTGGTCTCCCGCCTCGAGCCGGCCTTGGACGAATTTGCGAAGACAGCTCCCGAGCTTGCGGCGTTGCTGAAGGTCACCCTCGAAGAGCTTGCCAACCCTCGCATCCATGGGTTCGGGCTCTCCGCAGACGAGATCAACTCGCTGAGCCGCTCCTCTGACCAACTCGCTCACCTGCAGGACACTGCCTTCCTGCTGGTTGATGCGTCGCAGAGGCTGGCACACCTACAGGACACGGCGAGCACGCTGGCCGACGCCGCCAGCGACCTCGTAGGGCTGTCTGACGACGCGTCGACGTTGCATCAGGCGGCAGCCAAGGCCGAGCGAGCAGCAAACCGACTGATGGACAGCCTTGGGGGGCTTCCTGACAGCACTCGGCTCCTTCAAGCAGCTGCAGACAAAGCAGCACGAGCTGCGGAAAGTATGGGGAACGGCTACTGAGCTTCCAGCGCCGATCACACGGCCTCGCCTACATCGTCATGGCGTCGGCTCATGCCACTTCACCGGCTGCCTGCGGAGCACGTGAGAGCTCGAGGACGGCACGCTCGGCACAGGCCCGGCCCACGAGCTGCGGGTAGCTCGTACGGGCGATCCGCTTCCCGGACCGCCGTGTTCTGCCCTTCACCGTCCGGGCCAGGGAGTACATGTGGGCCGTGCACCGTGACCCCAACGCCGTCCTGATGGAGACCTTCGCCGAGACTTTCGGTGAGCAGCCCGACGACTGGCCTGACGGCGTCCTGCTGTCCATCCCCTACTTCGGCATTGTCCTGGCGTGCCTGGGGGACGAGAACATGGATGACGACGAGGCGGTCGACTTCCTGCGCCGCGCGGAGGCAGCCCTCCTGGACGACACCCCCGCGCTCTTCCCGCCGACGGCGTACAGCGATCGGCTCGCCGCGAACCTGCCGTCCTGGTGGTCTGCGCACTGCGACCGCTCTCCGCGCCGGCTGTCGGCATGGACCGCCCTGACGGGAGCTCACCGGCTGCTGAACGGCGACGAACGAGACGTCTTTCGCTTGTGCATCGCGGCAGCGCTCAGGGCGTGTGAACTCATCGAGGAGCGCCACATCCGCGCCAACGTTCAGGCATTCTCCGCACGGGTGGCCCAGTTGAGCGCGACCGGCAGGTAAGGACTGCGGCGACTCCCAGCGTGGTTGATCACGCCACCTCACCGGTCACCTGCCGGGGTGAAGCCCCGAGGGCATGATGGCCCCGGCACGTTCGGCGCGGGCCCGGTGCAGCGCGGCGGCCTCCGTCGCCGCGGCCTGGCGGCGCCGCTGCGCCCGGACCTGCTCGATCGGGGCCGGCGCATCGCCCGGGACGACGTCGGTCTCGGGGAACGCACTGCGGGACAGCTCGCGCATCGCCCTTGTCTGCTTCTCCACCGCATCCGCGATGCCCGGGTCCATCTGGCGCGGTGCGGCGGCCTCCTGGTGCGCAGCGAGCGCGCGGCGGTAGCCCCTCGGACGCCATCTCCCTGGTCGTCACCGGGCCGGTGGGCGTGGCCGGGGCCGGGTCTGCCGGGGCCACGTCGGAAGCTGAAGCAGAAACGGTCGCGGCGCCGGGCGGCAGGATCCGCAGGGAGTTCACGACGGTGCGGCCCGCCGCCTTGTTGGCGGCCGCGATGACGCGGGTCTGCTCCAGGCGGGCCTTCGTCGCCCAGGCCGACGACTCCGGGCACACGGTGAGCCGGCCGGAGTCCGGGTCGTACGCCACGGCAGCGACGTGTCCAGCGAAGCGAGGTCGGGGGCGATGGCCGCCCACCGCTCCCGCAGCGTCGCGCCGGCGGCCGGGAGCTCCCAGGCCCGCTCGGTGACCAGCGCGCCGATGGCGGCTCCGAGGCCCATCGGCTCGCGTCCGTCGCGCCGCACCGACGTACTGGTCCGCGGCTTCTTCTTCGTCTTCTGACCTGCGCCGTTCTTCCGGGCCTGCTCCATCGCGGCCCGCAGCGCGACCCCGGGCCAGGTTAACGCCGGACACCTCGCCCTCGCTCACGCCTGCCCCCAGGTGGTGTAGCCGAGGTCCAGGTGCCCGAGGCGGGAAAGGTGCTGTGCCTGGTCGACCAGGCGATTGCTGAACAGCCGCCTCGCTGACGGCTCGCCGTAGCGGTCGATGTGGTCGAACACCACCTGGTGGTCCTTCAGCGCCCGCACCCGCCAGTCGCGCACCTGGTCGGGGGTCAGGTCCTCGAGGACCAGCTCCTGGTCGTCGGTGTCGGCGCCGACCTCCGGCTGCGGCTCCGGGTCGAGGACGGCCGGACGCGGCGCGGGCAGCACGACCGGAGCCACCGGCGCGGCCGGGACGCCGTCGGCCAGCTGCGCGGCCGCGGCTTCGGCGCGATGGGTCTTGGCGGCGGCCTTCCGGGCGCGGACCTGCTCCCACTCGTGCTCGCGGGTCCACCCCTGGGCGGTCACCCGCTCGTGCAGCTGCCGGTCGGCGGCCGCGCGGCGCTCGTCCTCGGAGGCCCCAGGCATCGCGGCGTCCACTGCGACCGCGACCGCGTGGCGCTGGGCACGGCGGTCGGCCTGCCGGTCCTCGCAGCGCGGGCAGACCCGGCCGGAGTCGAGCAGCACCCGGTCATCGCACCGGGCGTCGCCGCACTGCTGCCGCTGGGGCAGGCCCCGGGCCAGCAGCCAGCCGACCGGTTCGGTGATCGGACCCTGGGTGCGCAGCTGCTCGTCCAAGCGCCGTGCGAGCCGGTCGGCGAGCACCTGCGGGGCGTCCGTACGGCCCGCGAAGCCCTCCACCCGCTTGAGTTCGCTGCGGGCGGCGGCCTCCACCAGGCGACGGGCGGCCGCACGGTCCAGCCGTACCCAGACCAGGTCGACCGGGGCCAGGACGGCCCGCAGAATCTCCGGCGGCAGAGGCACCCTCCCCCGCTGCTGCCTGCCCTGACCCGCACCGTCCACGACCCGCACCGGGCCGCCGGCCACCGGCCCGCGGTCGGGCTTCTCGCTGCTGATCGACGGGGACTTCTTCGGCTTCTCCCCGCGGAGCGGGCCGCCGTCCTCGCGCACACACGCGCGGTCCGGCAGACCGTGGTTCCCACCACGGCCTTCGCCGGAAAAACCACCAGAGAGCGAGAGAGACCCACCGGGAGTAACCACAGAGGCGTGAGAGGCGTGAAGGTGTGCAGCATCGGCGCGGTCTGCCGAATCGCCCTCCAGGCCCTCCGCGGCGCCCTGAACCCCAGTAACCACAGGGGTCACAGTCTCCACCGCTGCCTCAAGATCACCGGATGCAGTATCGGCGAGGTCTGAAAACACGGCGTCGGCGGCCTCCCGGGCCTCCCGGACGGCGATCCCGTGCGCCTTGGCGACCGGCAGCAGCCGGACCCGGCTGCGCGCGTTCAGCCCTGACGCCGTCTCGCGCCGGTCGACCGACAGCACGTCCTGCTCCTGGAGCCGGGAGAGCAGCTTCGCCCCGCCCGCCGGCGAGCAGCCCAGCAGCCGGGCAGCCGTCGCCGCCGGACGGCCCCGCTCGCTGTCCACGCTGCCCGAGCACAGCTGCAGCCAGCCCTTCGAGTTCGAGGACAGCACCATCAGCAGCAGCCCGAGCCGGTCCGTCGCCGCCCCGCGCCCCGTACGGTCCGCGAGCATCCCGGGCGGGGTCACCCGGCCGTCCTTGTGAGCCCAGCCCGGTGCGAACAGCGCCTCGATCAGCTTCAGGAGCACGATCAGCTCCACCCGCGACAGCGCCAGGACGTGCCGACGGTCACCGCCGTGCTGCGCCCGGTACATCGGGATCACCCAGCACTCCAGGCCCGTCACCCGCCCGGCCGCGCTGACTGTCTCGTTCGAGCCGAGCACGCCACGGTCACGCAGCTGCGGAAGGACATGATGCGCGATCCGCGACGGCTTCAGCCCGACCCACCGACCGAGGTCCGTCGTGGTGATCGTCGCGCGGTAGTTCGTCGCCACCTTGGCCTTCGCCATCAGCACGACGGCCGCCAGACGCACCGGGTCGTCCGCGCCCTTCAAGCCGGGGTCCGACAGCAGCGCGCGCACCGCCGCGAGCAGCCGGGCGCGCATCGTCTCGGTCAGCTGGAGCGGGTTGCCCACCTCCAGCCGCGCGACCGGACTGGCCTGTGCCGGGACCGACCGCAGCCGACTACGGGTCCCGCCCCGCGGACCGTCGACCGAGTTGCCGAAGATCTCCCGCACGTCGTGGTCCAGGACGGCGGCCGAAGCTGCCCCCGCGCTCACGGAGCCACAGCCGTGATCGAGCCGCCCGCAGACCTGGCGGCAACGGTGTGACAGTCAAGGGGTGTGATGTATGTCACGTTCCCGCGAGGGGGGACACCACCATCTGCGGCGAATCCCCCCGAGGGGGCATCCCCCACCCCGTGGTCAAGCTGACAGAACGCCTGGACCTCGTGCACTATGGCGATAACCGCCTTCCATATAGATCAACAAGGGCCGACCCCCTCACGGGGACCGGTTCGTGGACGGGCGGGGCGCCCCCTCCGTGAGGAGCGGGCGACCGGACGAAGAACCAGAGGCGAGTCCTCTCTCCTTTGCGTGATTCGAACGGACGTTCCAAAGGCCCCTGCCAGGGCTGCTGGAACGGATTGGCCGAAGCCCCCTGCCAGGGGCGACTGCCGGTGTTGCTGGTCCTTGCGGACCGGTGTTGCTGAGATGAAGAGACCCAGCTCAAGAGCTGGAGCCCAGGACCGGTGTCAACCGGGACTGAGCAGCCGAACTGAGGTGTCACGCCCAGTCGGTGCGAAGGGCCGCGCTGGCCGAAGCGGATTGTCAGTCCGCAAGGTGGCCGCGCGGCCGGTGGCGGCTACGTCACCCCGACCCCCTTGAATCCGAGGCTGGCGTCGGCGTGCCCTCATCCGCTTTCGCGGCCTCGGGGAAGCGCGCGGCGAGACCCTTGAGGAGGCGCAGGTAGTTCTCGCGGTGCGGGCGTCGAGGGCTGGTCTGACCCAGTTCCCAGCGGGTGACAGCGACCCTCTTCACGCCCACGGCGTCCGCGACGTCCTGCTGAGTGAGGCCGGCCGCCAGGCGCAGCTTCGCGCGCACCTGCGGAGACGGCAGAGCCTCGGGTAGGCCGTTCAGCAGAGCGTCCACCCGCTGCGAGCGGTCCGAGTCGGACATAGCCACGCCTTCCATGATCGTTGTAACTACGAAAGATACACGATCTGATCTCCGCTTGGGGAAAGCGATCAGTACGAACTGCCTCTTCGGCACCCGATAGGGTCCGTGCCCGTGGCCCGCACCGTGTTCTTCGACCTGGACGGCACGCTGGCCGACCGTCAGTCGGCGCTCAGCGATGCCGTGTCCGGCCTGTCCCGCTCCCGCGCGCTTCCCCTCGATGCCGAGCAGTGGCTGCGCATCGAGCTGGCCGACCGCGCGACCGCCGGTGACTTCGCTCGGCTGCGGGACGCCTTCGACCTGGAGGCATCGGCCGCGGACTTGTGGCAGGAGTACGTCGACCTCATGTCGACCGCCGTCACCTGCCGCCCCGAGGTCCTCGAGGGCCTGGCCCGCCTGCGCGCGGCCGCCTGGACGATCGGCATCATCACCAATGGGGCCAGCGACATCCAACGCGCCAAACTTGCCAGGACCGGCCTCGCCTCCCTGGCCGACGGCGTCGCCGTCTCGGGCGACCTGGAGATCCGCAAGCCGGACCTGGAGCTCTTTGAGCTCGCGGCGTCCCGGTGCGGCGTCAACCTCGCGGACGGCGGTTGGATGATCGGCGACAACCCGGCCGGAGACATCGGCGGCGGACACCAGGCCGGCCTGCGCACCATCTGGCTCCGCGGCCGACCCTGGCCTGACGACCTCCCCCGTGCGCACCACGTCGTCGACGACGTCACCGACGCCATCACCATCCTGCTCAACGAGACGGAGTAGCACCGTGGACCAGCCCACCGTTGGCATCCTCCACCCCGGCAGCATGGGCGCCGCCGTCGCCGCCTGCGCCGCGACCAACGCGGGTGCAGCCTTGTGGTGTGAGACCGGGCGCAGCACCGCGTCTGCGGAGCGCGCCGCCCAGGCCGGGCTGACGCCCGTGGCCACGATGACGGAGCTGCTGGACCGCAGCGACATCGTCATCAGCCTCTGCCCGCCAGCCGCAGCCGAGGACCTGGCCCGCGACGTCGCCGGGCACGGCTTCGCCGGGGTGTTCGTAGACGCAAATGCGATCAACCCGGAGCGCGTCCAGCGGATCGCCGGGCTGTTCGTACCGGACGCGACCGTCGTGGACGGTGGCGTCGTCGGCTCACCGCCGGTGCGCGGCAAGACACCGACCCTGTACCTATCGGGGCCCGTCGCCGGGACCGACCGCATCGAGGCGCTGTTCGGGGGCACCGCCGTCCAGACGACGGTGCTGGGCACGGAGGTTGGGAAGGCGTCCGCGCTGAAACTCGCGTACGCCAGCTTCCAGAAGACCTCGCGGGTCCTGACGGCGCTCGCGGTCGGCATGGCGCGCGAGCACGGCGTCGACCAGGAACTCATTGAGGTCGCTTCCCGGCGCACCGACTCGTACCTCGCGGAACCGGAGTACGTGGCCAAGACGGCGGCACGCGCCTGGCGCTGGGGCCCGGAGCTGGAGGAGGCTGCCGACGCGCTCGCGGCCGTCGGCCTTCCGTCGGAGATGCTGCGCGCGGCTGCGTCCACGCTGACACGGTGGGAGGACGCCAAGGACGACGGCGAGCTCACGCTCACCGACGCCTTGGACCGACTTGCCCAGCCGTAGCCGACGTTCATGCCGTCGCCGCTCCCGCCCGCTGCGCCAGCAGCTGGTCGATGAGCCGCGCCGCGTCCTGCGGCCCCAACGTCGTGGTGTCCATGGTCAGGTCCCAGGCCATGCGCGGGTGCGCGTCCAGGTCCTCGCGGGTCGCGTCCCACGCCGCCAGGCGCGCCGCGGTGTCGCTGTCGCCGCGCCCCGCCGACCGCTGCTCGGTCACCTCGCGCGGGCACCACAGCAACACCACCGACCAGCCGGCCGAGTAGCCGTCGACCAGCGCGCGGACGCCGTCGACCTGTCCGAGGTGCACTACGGGCACCCCGGCCTCGAACGCCGCGTCCAGGCCGGGCGCGTCGATGACGTACGTGTTGCCGTAGCGACTGTTCGCGTAGACGACGTCGCCGGCGGTCTCCAGCGCGTGCAGCTGCTCCGCTGTGCCCATCCGGTAGCCGGCTGACTTGCCGGTCCCGACCTTGAGCCGCGCGAACTGGGCGTACTTGGAATCGAGGTTGCTGAGCGCGACGGTGACGGTGTCCTTGCCCGACGCCGGCGGGCCGTAGAGGACCACGCCCTGCCTCTCCGTCATGCGTACATCGCCCCCATCGCCTGCCGCGCCTGGTCCGCGAGCGTCACGGCGGTCCCCAGCCGGTTGTCAACGACCAGGTGCGGCACCGCCGGGCGCAGGTCGAGGTCGATCGTGGCCATGTACTCGTCCCACCGCTGGAGCTTCCACGCGTCGCGGGCCGCTGAGCGGAACCCGATGTACTCGCGCATCGACTCTTCGTCGCATCGCACCCACACCGGGAAGACGTCGACACCCATCGAGCCCGCACGGTTGGCCAGCCGCTGCATCCAGTCCGAGTCAGTCATTTCGGCGATGAACGGGGCGGTCAGCACCGTGGAGATGCCGCACTTGATGTTGGCCATGGCCGACTGCATCAGGCAGTCGTACTCCACGGGCCGGACCTTCTCGCGGTAGAGCTCGGTGTGCCGGTCGTTCGCATCGCCGCCCAGCGCGACCAGGAGGCGCTCCACCAGCGGGCGGGTCAGCGGATCCTTGTCGAGCAGCGGCCAGCCGGTGAGCTGAACGAAGAAGCGGGCCAGCTCGGTCTTACCGCTGCCCGCGAAGCCACCGACCAAGATGAGTACGGGACGGTGAGGATCGCCGCCCGTGTGCCGACGCTTCCATGCGTCGATGATCCGCTGCTGCAAGTCGAAGTGGTCGGCTTCGCCGGAGCCCGGCGCGATGCGGTGAATGGCTCGCTCCACCGCCAGGACGTGCGAGCCGTTGAGACGGTCGTCCATCGGCGTGAGCTTGAAGGACGTCTCCTCACCTGGCAGGGCAGTGCGGAAGCCTAGGTCGGGCTCGGTGGCCCGGTACAGAAGGCAGTAAGCACGTCGGTAGTGCGGGCCGGGGTAGACCTCGCCCTGCTCGTGCTGCCAGAGGGTCTGCGGATTCGCGGCGGGGATGCCCTTGAGTTTGGCCTGCTCAGCGACCTGACGGAGGCGCTCACCGGCTTTCTCCAGGGTCAGTCCGTGGGCTTCGCGTTGCTCGCGCAGCTTGTCCGGACGCCAGCCCGCTCGGTGCTTCCCCACCCTGTGACCCTCCGTGATCGTCATGGCCGTGAGCCTAGAGCTAGGCCCGCAAATCCCATGTGTACGTAGATGTTGAAAACCCGTGAACGCAAGTGTGCACGAGCTTCGACAAGGCTTTGTGATGTTGCGTTGCGGCGCTCGCGAGTGTGATGGCCCCCACACGACGACCAGTCATGAGGGGGCACGGGATGGGCGAGTTGGACCGCTCAGGCATCGAACGCGTACTCCAGCACGTAGGCCGCGCTGTCCATGGTCATCTCGTTCACTTCGACGGCTTGGAGCTCAGCGTCGAAGGCGGTGCGGCACAGCTTGATGACGGGACGCTCCAGGGGCATGGCCAGCCCTTCGGCCTCCTCAGCGACGGGCAGCCGGCACCGGATCTCTTCGCGGAAGTGAGCCGGCGCGTGCCCGAGCTCAGCGAGTCGGGCGTATGTGCCGCCCTCGCCGGTGTCCACGCGCATGATCGCCGTGCCTTCAGCCAGGTCAAGAGGCAGGTACGAGGTCGCGAGCATGACGGGCCGGTCGGCAAGAACGAAGCGCCGGGACCGAGCGCAGACGAGTTCGTTCTCGTCCACGTCCAGCATCCGCGCGACGTGCGCGGGCGCAGCCACGGTGTCCACGCGGACGTCGATCGTGACGGGGCGTTCCTCGTCAGCCGACCAGATGGACTTGCCGGCGCCCCACTGCTCGCGTGCGAGTCGCTGGATGCCGTGACGTCGGATCGGGCGGAACTCGATGACCCGAGCGCCGGCACCCTTCTTCGTCTCCACCAGGCCCTCGATCCGCAGGATCTTCAGCGCCTGGCGAGCGGTAAGCACAGCGACCTCGTACCGGGCGGCAAGCGCGCTTTCCCCCGGCAGCCGATCGCCGGGGCCGTACTCGCCGGACTCGATCGCCGCCTTCAGGTCGTCGGCAATCCGTTGGTACTTGGGCCGCTGTTCGCCCATGTCACTCGCCATACGTCTCCCTACCTCGTTAGCGATCCTACGGCCGCTGGCTATCGAGGAACCGGCAAGGGCGCCCCGGTGTGTGAGGGAGCCGCCGGGAGAGCGTACCTCGTTAACGTACCTCTTGACATCGCTAACGAGGATCGGTGTACTGAAGACGCACCGAACCTCGCTAACGAGGTCGGGGCGGGGGTGCCGAAGAGGTGCTGTTTCGCCCTGCCCACACGCCATCGGGACGCCTCCCGAGCTCAGCACCTCCGAGAGGAGCACCACCCCATGAACACCACCAGCCGCCCCGCCGCCGGCCTCGTCACCGAGACCTTCGACGCTGAGACGCTCGCGCTCCTGGAGTCGGTGGAGGTGCCGCTCCCCGACTTCGGCGGCCTGGACCTGGACGTCGCCTTCGGGATGCCGCTGGAGATGTTCGAGGCCGGCGCCCTTCCCCACGAGCGGCTGGACGGCCTGGACATCACCGCCGCCGTCGCCGCGATCGAGGCCCGCGAGAACCGAATGCTGGCCGCCCGCGACATCGTCGCCACCGACCCGACCGCCACCGAGCTGGTGCGCGAGCGCCTGGTCGACGTGCTCCTCCCCTACGCCACGCAGCTGCGCATCACGCGGCCGGCCGCTGCGGCGCCCCTGCCGATCGCGGCCTGACCCCCGCACCACGCCGGGTCTTCGGACCCGGCTCCTTCACCCGGAACCGCCTCTGGCGGCGCCGGATGTGGGAGCCGGAAGCGCGACTCCCGACAGCATCCGCCCGGACATCCAGCCCTTGGGCTGGCTCTGGAAGGCAGCGGCTGTTCCTTGAGAACTCCACAGCGTGATCCACCACCGCAGTACCGGCCGTGTCCACACCAGCCGGAGGTGAGTGGAAACCCGTCGTGCGGCGCCATCACCGCTGGTGGTGGCAGTCGGCACACGCGATGACCCGTCAGGCGCTCAGCTCCTGGGGGCGGCCCGGTGCAGTACCAACCGGGCGCTCATTACTGACGGAAAGCGTGGAGGGCCGACATCCCCACGACGTAAAAGAACGACGCGACACACTCCCAGACCCTCGGCACCCGGTCCCAGCCGAGGCGAGGAGCCGCGTCGGGACTGAGGGAACCTCGTTCTCCCTCCCAGATCACAAGGCGAGCAGCGCGGCGGCAGAGGCCGCGCCCCTGTTTTGCAGCCCCGCGCTGCCCAGTCGTCCACCGCCGGCCTCCGGGCCGTTCGGTGGGCGGTGGAGAGCGCGGTGGACACCGGCTCTACCAACGGCGACAGCCCCAGGGATCGGACCCCCGGGGCTGTCCAGGACCTGTATGGAGGCCCCGATGCAGATCAGCATCGCACGGAACAACGGCGACTCCGACACCGACATGGACGAGGCCCTGCGCCGCGTCCGACAGGGGAAGTGACCCCGGTGGACTGGCGACACAACGCGGTCTGCCGCGAAGAGGACCCCGAGCTGTTCTTCCCGATCGGCAACACCGGACCGGCGCTCCTGCAGATCGAGGAGGCCAAGGCGGTCTGCCGCCGCTGCCCGGTCATGGAGCACTGCCTCCAGTGGGCGCTGGAGTCCGGCCAGAACGACGGCGTCTGGGGCGGCCTCAGCGAGGACGAGCGGCGGGCGATGAAGCGCCGCGCCGCCCGCAACCGCGCCCGCCTGGCTGCCTGACCATCCAACTCCTTCTGGAAGAAGGCGACATGCGGTTCCTCTACCTGCTCGGCATGGCCGGGCCGTTCATCGTCATCGGCGCGGTCCTCCTGGCCCGCTGACCCCGTCGACTCCCGACCCACCGCCGTTTCCAGTGGAAACGGCAACAGCCCCGCTCCGCTTCCTGCGTTGCCCAGTCGCCCCCGGCCCGCCCGCGCGGTCCGGGAGCGGTGGAGAGCGTCGGAACCCGCGTTCCCCGCTCGGTTCGGCCCTCGTGGCTGGAGAGCTCCTTACCCAACTCCCCTTCCTTGGAGGACCTGTGATCGCCCTGCCCCTGTTCCTGATCGCCGGTGGCATCACCTACCTGTGCTGGCGCGCTGACATGCGTGCCGGTGTCCTGATCGCCGCGCTGATCTGCGGCTACGCCCTCGCCACGTCCCCGCTCGCCGGGGCCATCAACGGCATGGGCAGCGGCATCAGCACCGCCGTGCAGAACGCCGGCGACGACAAGCCCGACACGGTGCCCGCCAGCAGCAGCCGGTGAACCTGCCACTTGCCTGTGGCCCCGGCCCCGGCCGGGACCGCGGGGAGGTGACAGAGCCCCCGCCCGCACAACCCCTCGCCCCGCACGACTCCCTCGCACCTCTTCAGGAAGGACAACCCGTTCATGAGTGACGGCGACGCCCCGGTCGGCTCGAACCTCGGCCAGCTCATCAAGCAGCTGGACGCCATCGAGTTCCGTACCGACCGCGACCTCTACAACTACGCCCGCATCCTGCGTGCCATCGGCTTCGAGCTGTACATGCGGATCGGGATGGACGCCGACATGGTCACCGCGATCTTGTCCCAGTACAAGGGCAAGTGGTGGACGTTCGGCGCGCAGAGCAAGATCCGCGCCAAGCTGGTCGGCGGCCACCTCAAGGCCGGAGCGACCGCCGCGAAGGTGCTCGGCCTCTCGGGCGTGAAGATGTACGCCTCGTTCGTCAAGCACTTCATCAAGCCCGAGCAGGAGGCCGAGGCCGAGGCCCGCAAGGGCAAGGGCTCGAAGAAGCCGGGCTTCTCCATCGGCGACAAGCCGTCGGGCAGCGCTGGCCGCCCCGGTGAGTCAGGAAGGGCTGCGTGATGGCACGCCGCGTCTCCAAGTCCAAGACGATCGACACCCGCACCGAGGAAGAGCAGCAGCAGGACCGGGCGCGGCGACTCCGCTACGTCGGGCCCTGGGCGATCACCGCCCTCGGGCCCGTCCTGGTGGAGGGCGCGCACGTCACGGTCGCCGGGAACCCGGCCGCGCTTGCCCTGGCCACTCTGGGCGTCGCGGGCACCGGCACGGCGCTGTGCCGCTTCCTCAACCACCTGGATGGCAAGGCCAAGCGGGACAAGGACACCGTCCGGCTGCACCAGGTCAACACGGTCGCGGTCACCGCGGCCGTCACGCTGGGCACCATCACTGGCGTCGACACGGCCGAGACCGCCGGCGCCTGGGCGCTGGGCGGCATCGGCCTGTCCCTGGCCAACAACCTCTGGAGCTCGTTCCACAAGAAGGGGTCCGAGAAGGGCGCCTCCAAGTGGGAGAAGCTGGAGAGCGAGATCGGCCTGGCCAAGCACGAGCTGAAGGAAGCGAAGTCCAACGGCAAGGGCACCGTGATCGCCACGGTGGAGGCCAAGGACGGCGCGACGGCCGAGGACCTGGCCCGGCGGATCCCCGCCATGGCCGCCGCCATGAAGATCGGCAAGGGGCGCATCACCCATGTCGTGGACGATGACGACTCCTCCATGGTCACCATGCGCGTCCAGGTCGCCGACCTCCTCAAGGAGGGCTTCCCCTGGCGCGGCCCGTCGGCGTTCGGCGCGTCCATCGGCGATGTCCCGATCCGCACCGGCCGCTACGAGGACGGCGAGGACCTGCTCCTCAACCTCACCGGCCAGCTGCGTTGCCTCAACCTGACCGGCGCTCCGCTGGAGCAGGAGCCGCTGGCCAACGGCAACGTGGAGCACTGCATCGCGATGGGCGTCAACGGCGCTGGGAAGACGCAGGGCAACCAGCTGATCGTCACCGAGTGCGGCACCCGCACCGAGGTGTCCACGATCGTGATCGACTGCTCGAAGTTCCAGCAGGACTTCGGGCACGTCCGGCACGGCATCGAGTGGCCGATCGACAAGAAGGACGCCGCCCGGCGGTTCTTCAAGCTCCTGCCCAACGCGATCGAGAAGCGCACCGACTTTCTCGCCGCCAAGGGCCTGAGCAAGTGGGAGCCGGGCTGCGGCCTGAACTTCCTCGTCATCATCGGTGAGGAGGCCGCGGACTTCGCCGCCGACAACGAGCACTACCAGAAGATCCTGCGCACGGCCCGCGCGGCCGGCATCTGGATCCTGACCTCCATCCAGCGCGCCACGCACAACAACATGGACACCGACTCCCGGGCCAACTCGCCCGCGGGGCTGTGCTTCGGTCTCCGTGACGGCGCCGACGCCCAGTACTGCCTCCCGGACGAGGCGACCGACGCCGGCGCCTGGCCGCAGTGGGGCAACCGCAAGCCCGGCTACCACTACGCGGCCGGTCTGGGCATCCCGGAGGAGCGGTGGCACATCACCGCCCGCACCGAGCTGGCCAGCAAGCGCGACCAGGCCGACGCCGTCACCGCCGGGGCCGCGATCCGCACCCCGCTGGACACGGTCACGGCCGAGGCGTTCGGCGACCTGTACGTCAACCGCACCACGTACGACGCCCCCCTGCTGCCCCAGGAGGAGGGAGAGGACAGCACCCCGCAGCAGGCGGCCCCGTCCCCGGCCCCCGTCGCCACGTCGGCCTCCCCGGCCGCCCCGGCGGCGCCGGCCTTCTCCGGACCGCCGGACGAGGAGATGGACGACGTGGACGAGGACACGATGGCGGCCGAGGTCGAGGAGCTCAACGAGATGCTCAAGAACGTGCTGGACGAGGACCCCGAGCCCGGTCAGTACGACCACCTGCGCATCGAGGACGACATCGAGCCCCCGGCCGAGGACGCCCCGGTGCTCAGCCTGGGCGGCGACGTCGACGACGCCGACAAGCTGACCAGCGAGCAGGGCCGCCAGGAGCTCTACGAGCGGCTCGACAAGTGGGTTCGCGAAGGCAAAAACAGCTTCGCTCCCCGCGACGTCACCGACATCCTCATGCGGGTCGGCCTGAGCGACACGAAGCGCTGGTTCTACCGCGAGCGCGATCGGCTGATCGAGGCCGAGGTGATCTCCGTGGACGAGTCGGACGAGGGCTTCGGCCTGTACGACATCCTCCGCTCTCCCCTTTCTGGCAACGACGGAGAGTGACGAAAACCGGGTGCGCATGGTGCGCTGCGTCGCGCACCGTGCGCACCCGTCCCCGCCCCAGGTAGGGGGCCCGAACCGTAGCCGCGCACCACCCAATGTGTACCCATTTGTTCTGCGCGCACGGTGCGCGCCGCACCTCCGCGCACCTTACGGAAGGTAATCAGAATGAGCGCCCCGAACGCTCTCCGGCCGAAGGTGGCCGGCCCGCCGCGAACCCTCCCGCCCGTCACCGCCGACGACGCCGCCAAGGCCCGGAAGTCCATCGCCAAGCTGGACGAGGTCCTGGCCATGGTCACCAAGGCGCTCCTCACCCTCGGTGGGGGCGCGCTGATCTTCACTTGCGTGAATGTGACCCGGTTCGGCGTCTCCCACGAGATCCCCTGGTACATCGCCTGGATGCTGGACCCGCTGGCCAGCCTCGCCCTGATCACCGTCCTGTACGTCGACGGCGTCCTGGCCGAGCACGGCGGCGACTACAAGCCCGGCGGCTGGCCGTTCCTGCTGCGCTGGACGGCCGGCCTGTCCACCTGGGTCATGAACTGCTGGACCAGCCTCTACCCGGACGGGCACTTCCACTTCATCCCGCAGAAGCCGGACGCCGGCGGCATCCTGCTCCACTCCGTCGCCCCGGCCCTGCTGATCCTGCTCGCGGAAGCCGCCACCGGCTACCGCAAGTACGCGACCCGGCGCCGCGGTGAACTGACCGCGATCATCGCCCGGTTCGAGACCGCGAAGGCCGCAGAACGCGAGGCCGACCAGAAGCGGGCCCGCGAGGACGCAGAACGCGAGGCCGCCGATAAGCGCGAGGCCGCAGAACGCGAGGCACAGCGGGAACGCGAACGCGAAGAACGCGAGGCCGCCCGGCTGGAACGCGAGGAGAACGCGAGGCTCGAAAACGAGCGGCGTCGGGCAGAAATCGAGGCGACCGCTCAGGCCCGCCGCGACGAAATCGAGGCGGAACGCGAGCGGATCGCACTGGCCGAGCGCACCGCAGAAATCGAGGCGACCCGGCGCAAGACCGAGGCCGAGATCGAGACGCAGCAGTGCCGCGCACAGTGGGAGCTGGAGCAGGCCGAGCAGGACCGGGAGGCCAAGCGCCGGGCCGAGATCACCACGGCAGAAGCCCAGGCTGAGGCGCTGCGCAAGGAGGCCGAGGCCGCTGCGGAGGCTGAGCGGATCAAGGCCGAGGCCGAGGCCCGCGCCCTGGAGGAAGCCGAGAAGCTCAAGCGGCAGCGCGCCCTGGAGCGGGCCGCCGCACGCACCCGCCCCGCCTCGGAAACCGGCGGCGCCCGCACCTCGATTTCTGCGGGCCGTACCTCGGAAAGTGCCTCGGAAAACGGGGCCGCGCTCGTCGCGGTGCCCGCGCTGACCGCCTCGGAAAGTGAGGGCCGCGTCCCTCGCGAAGTGCGGGCCAAGCAGCGTGACGAGGCCGAGCGGTACATCGCGAAGTGCGAACTGTCCGGCCTCACGCCGGACCTGGACGGCCTCGCGAAGCACTACGAGAAGGGCGAGACGTGGGTCGGAGACCGCGTCCGCGCCGCCAAGCGCCGCCTCGCGGAAGAGGACGGGTTCGAGGACTCGGTGATCGAGGACGCGCTGGACGGCTTCACCGACGACAACAACAACGACAGCGACGACGCCGCGGGCGCGGCATGAGCGGCGCCCCGGCAGAAGAGGAGGACACCACCGTGGAACTGGAGATCACGTTCGACTTCACCGAGCAGCGGCCCGAGCCGATCGAGCTGCTGCCGGAGGCCGGCGCCGACCGCCCGCCGCTGATCCTGGCGCGCAACGAGCGGCTGATGCCGGTCCGCTACCGGCCCCTCGCCTGAACCGCTTCGACGGCTCCACTGGCCCCCGAGATGTTGAAGCCACCTCGGGGGCCGGTGAAGAGGCCGAAGCCTCGTCCCGGACCTCACACGCCAGCGATCCGTCCGGGCTCCCCACTGCGGAGGAGGACACCATCATGCCGTCGAACGGCGAGCAGCCCCAGACCTACTACCCGACGCCGATGCCGCCGCAGTACGCGCAGGCCCCCGCCCCCGCGTACGGACAGTACGTCGTCCCGCTCCCCCAGGACACGGTCGTCTACCCGCCGACCGCCGGCATCGACGGCGTCGTCGTCGTCCCGGGCCCGGCCGGACAGCCGGTCGCCTACTACACCCCGCCGCCCGCCCCGGCCCCGCAGCCGCTTGTCTCCCCGCTGCTGGTCAAGGCCGCGCTCGTGGCGTTCATCCTGGGCGTCGGCGGCGTCGGCCTCTACTTCCTCGTCACCGCCCTGGTCGCGCTCGTCCAGGCGCTCGTCACCCTCGGCCTCATCGCCCTGGCGGGCCTGGGCGGCTTCGTTCTGCTGAAGATGTTCAGCACCGGCTCCGGCCGGGGCGGCACCAACGTGCACGTCCAGGCCCGCGGCCGCGCCAAGGTCCAGGTCCACACCGGCCGTGGACACAACCGTGGCCGCCGCCGCTGATCCGGTGCTCCGGGACGTCGACCCGTACGGAACCAACGACTTCCCGGTCTACCGCTGGCGCCAGGCCCCCAAGGGCCTGGCCACCCGCAGGCAGCTGCGCGAGAAGCGCTTACGCCCCGGCGGTCAGGCCCCGGTCGCAGCGATCGAGTGCCGGGGCGGCAAGCGCCGGGCCTGGCTCTACGAGGTCGACAAGGCCCTGCCGATACGGCCCATGACCCTCGCCAAGGAGATCGCGCTCGACAAGGCGATGGAGGCCAGGCAGCGGTGCCCCTCGTGCCGCCGGCGGTACTTCCACTGCCCCCCGCTCAAGACGCTCGGCTCCTGCCTCGAGTGCTACGACGGCACGCCCGCCGACCCGCACTCCTACCTCAACCCCCGCCCCACCGCGCCCGCGCAGCACTGCGAGGGCGGTCTGACGGCTGCCTGATCCCCCCGGCCCGGCACCCGCCGCGGCCGGGGGGTGAAGGGGAGCCGGACAGCCCCGGTACGTCCGACTACGCCGCCGACCACCGCGAAGGAGCCCACCGGTGACCGAGCCCAACCAGCCCCAGCCCGACCCGAACAAGCCGGAGCCGACGATCCCGCCGCTGGACACGATCGCCGACAGCGAGCGGATGCCGCCGCGCACACCGCGCACCGCGCCGCCCCGGCCGGCTCCGATCCGGCTGCGCGACGACGTCCCCACCGGCGCCCTGGTCGCCTTCGGCGTCATCGGCAGCGCCGCCGTCCTGCTCGCCCTGATCAAGGGCGTGCCGAAGGTGATGGACTGGTCCCACCACCAGGACTGGCGCTGGTTCACCCAGTGGGTGGCCACCGTCGCCGACCCCGTCCACACCTACCTCGCCGCGCACACCGCCGGCCTCCCCCTGACGGCCTCCAGCGCGTTCGTCATCTGGCAGGGCGTCGGCCTCGCCGCGCTGATCCTGGCCTGGCTCACCGGCGCGGTCGGCGCGCGCCTGACGTGGATCGCGCACGGCGCCTGCACGGCCGCGATGGTCTGGGACGCGGCCCCCGCCGCCGGACGCCCCGTCGCCACCGCGCTGATCGTCCTCGCCTGGACCATCGGCAGCCTGTTCGCGCTGCGCGGCCTGTCCCTGCGCCCGGTGCTCAACCTGCACAACCACCCCGCCCGCTGACGGTCTGGCGGCTGCCTGATCCACCCGCCCCGCCGTACGCGGGCCGGGTGGTGACGGGGAGCCGGACAGCCCGGCCGGAAGGGGAGCCGACCATGACCTTCAGCACCGAGTCCTCCGTGACGGACAAGAACCTGGACGCGGCCTGCGCCGCCGTCACCACGGAGATCGGGCGCACCGACAACAAGGCGTCGCTGTTACTGGCCTTCGACGGCGCGGTCCTCGCCGGACTCGCCAGCCTCGCCGACAAGAACCTGCCGCTGCCCGCCCAGCTCGTCGGCGGCGCCGCCAGCCTCGCCCTCGCGGCCGCCGCCGTGCTGCTGCTCCTCGTCGTCCGGCCCAACCTCGGAGGCCGCGCCCCGGCGCCCGGGTCGTTCCCCAACTGGGCGCAGCTGGACGCGGCCACCATCCGGGCCTCCATGGACGACGACACGCGGCCCGCACGGATCAAGGCCCTGTCGACCATCGCCGTCGCCAAGTACGAGCGACTGGCCCGCGCGGTCGACACGATCCTCGCCTCCCTCGCCCTGCTCCTGGTCGCCGCCGTCCTCGCGGTCGCCGGATGAGCAGCTGGCCGTACGCGCTCGCCCTGGTCCTCATCGCCGTGGCGGCCACCCTCGCCGCCCGGCACACCCACCGCACCGACACCGACAAGGAGTAAGCCCGTGGCCCTCACCCTCTTCTCCCGCCACCCCGAACCGCCGGTCGTCGAGCCCGAGCCGTGGCCCGAGATCGGCGAGACCTGGACGCCCGAGGGCGCCACCATCGCCCAGCGGTACTACAACCAGGCGCACGCGGTCGTCCTCGTCTACACCGCCGCGCAGGACTACCGCCACATCGTCGCGTGCCTGGGCTGCCACTTCGCCAAGGCCAGCAACAAGTTCACCAGCCACGGGTGGCTCGAACTGAAGGAGGCAGCGGCGGTCGCCAACGAACACGCCACCAGCTGCCGCGCGCTCCCCCGCGACATCCCGGCCCGCCCGGACGACAACGCTGTGCGCGAGCGGCTGAGCACCTGGGTGACCGCCTCCCGCAACCGCGGGGCGGACGAGCAGATCTGGATCGAGTCGCTGGACCTGATAAGGCTCACCCTCCAGCGCACCGATGACGCACTGGAGGCCGCGCTCCAGCAGCTCGCGGTCGACCAGCCGGAGATCCTGCGCACCGACCGCTGCGAGTACAGCGGTCGTGCCCGGTACTTCGCCCGCCGCCTGATCGAGAGCTGACCGGCGCTCTCCGTGCGCCCCCGGCCGCCGCCCTCCCCCGGCGGCCGGGGCCGTGCGGTGTCCGCCCGGTCACCCGGACCAGGCGATCGGCCCTCCCCTGGAGGTCACCGTGCCCCTCACCCGCCGCTCCCTGATGGACGCCGCCGCCGCGCGCTTCGGCTGGCGCTGCGCCTACGGCGACACCACCGAGGTCGACGCGCTGCTCACCGAGCAGTCCGAGGCCGCGTACACCGCCGCCGCCGACCACACCGCGCTCGCCACCGCGAAGAACACCGACGCCCTGGCCGTGCAGCCCGGCGTCCTGGACGCCCGCGGCCGGATCCTCGCCGACGTCCTCTACCTCGAGGGCGTCCTGGCCGACGCGCGCAACCGCGGCCTGCCCAGCGAGGTCATCGAGCGCCTGGAGGACGTCGTCGACCACGGCCACGAGATGACCGTGCTGCTCGCCGACGCTGTCCGCTCCACCGCCGCCGCCCACGCGAGCAGCGGCAACTGAGACGCCCGGGACGGCCGCTGGCGTGCGGCCCGGCCGTCCCGGAGCCACCCCTTCCCCCGCCAGAGCGCATCCGACAGAAGAAGGAGCACCCCCATCATGAACCGAGCTGTTCGCCGCGCCACCCTCGCCGTCGCCGACGCCGCGACCGAGGGCCTGGACATGGTCACCGTCGTCGTCGGCGGCGCCATCGGCGCCTGGGCGGGCTACACCTACTCGCCCGACACCTGGTCCGGCGACTGGCGCCTGGCCTTCGCCGGCTGCGTCGCGGTCGTGGCCGCCGTCGCCGTCAACTCCCTGGCTGAGCTGTTCCTGACGCCGCTGCGCCGCCTGCTCACCAAGGCCCGCAGCACCGCCCGGCCGACCACCCCGCACAGGAACACCGCCCCGGCCCCGGCCGCCACGCTGGACGAGGCTCTCGCCCAGGTCGTCGTCGCGACCGAGGAGGACGCCGCGCACCGTGCCGCCAGCGCCGCCTTCCGCATCGACGACAGCGACAACTTCCTGCGCAGCGAGGACCGGTGGCGCGGCTACGAGGATGGAGAGGCGTCCTTCTACCTCGCCCCGGGCGTGGTGCTCCACCACCGCGCGGACAGGGACGACTACAAGCGCCACTTCACGCTGCTGACCGGCGACAGCGAGGAGCCGGTGGTCATCACCGGCATGGAGCAGATCCGCCACCGCCTCGCCGCCCGCGCCGCAGGCCTCCCCGCCGTCCCGGTGACCGGCGACACCGAGGACACGGTCGCGGGCACGATCGCCGAACTCGACAACCACCTCAAGGCCCTCGAAGCCTGACGGGCTACCCGTTCCGCCCCGGCCCCGCGGCCGGGGCGGTGCGGTGGCCAATCAGACCGTCCCCGAGCCGGAAGGCCCTCCCGCATGAAGCCCGCCCAGATCACCGTCATCCGCGACGGCCTGTTCACCTCCCGCCGCCTGACCGCCGACATCACCGAGACCGTGCCCACCGCGCAGCGCCTGGTGAAGGAGCACTTCGGCCGGCGCCCGCTGACCGCCGTGGAAGTCGTGGTCACCTCCACGAAGCGGATCGCGATGCTCGCCGCGATGGCGCAGGGCGCGGCGGCCAAGCTCAAGCCGGAAGCGTGGGACGGCAAGACGCTCACCCTGACCTCCCGCCCCAACGACCTGTACTCGGTCGCGGTGATCGCGCCGAACAACGTCGTCCGCGTCCTGGTCAACGCCACCCGGCTGCGCCGCCGCCAGCGCGAGATCGGCGCGACACTCGTCTGGGCGTTCGTGGAGGTCGACCAGCTGTGCCGCAAGGGCGCCTGGGACCACCGCCTCACCCTGACCCGCCACGAACTGGGCGCTAACGTCCTGCCCAAGCACAAGGCCCGCGCGCTGTACCGCATCGAGGCGGACTGGGAGGCCGAGGCCGAGAAGGCCACCGGCCAGATCGTCGGCAAGGTGATCCGGCAGAACCGGCAGGCCGAGGCCGCCGCCGAACGCGAAGCCGCGGGCACCACCGCCTCGCAGGGCGCCGCCTGACCCGGCACCGTGCCGCCCCGGCCCTCCCCGGCCGGGACGGCGCGGTGCCCCGTCAGCCGCACCGCAGGAGGACCTGTTGCCCAGCACCGCCACCCAGGCCCCGGCCGCTCGCCTCGCCGCCGTCATCGCCGACGTTCTCGGCATCGACTGGACGCCGCCGACCGAGCTGGACTGGCCCGTCGTCTTCACGAGCGAGGCCGCCGACCGCGACCTCACCCTCTACCCCGACCGGAAGAACCGTCGGCTCATCTTCGAGCTGTCCCCGGCCGGGGCCGCCTCGGGCGACTTCGACCGGCGCCTGTTCGCGAAGTACACCCCCGACCTGACCGGCCACGACAGCATCGACGGCTGGCTCGCCGACGGCGACCTGGCCGCCGTCGCCGACGCCCTGGCCGTGATCCTGGAGCGGCTGATCGAACTGCCGCTCCCCGAGCGCGTCGCCCTCGCCGACCCGCTGCAGACTGAGCGCGAGCGCCTGGCCGAGCAGGCCAGGGAACTGGCCGCGGACGCCGCCTACTTCGCCGCCGGCCTCATCTGGTCCCAGCCCGTCGGCGACGACGCCCAGCGGCTCGCCACCCTCGCCCGCGACCTCGCGCACACCGCGATCCGCGTGGACGAGCTGCGCGGCTCGGCCACCGCCAACACCGCCGGACGGCTCTGATGGACGACCTGTTGAACCTGCCCGCCGGCGCCCTCTGCGCGTTCGTCGGACCGCCGGGCAGTGGCAAGTCGACCTTCGCCGCCCGCTACCCGGACAGCTGGCGCGTGTGCCTGGACGTCTACCGGCGCCTGGCAACCGACTCCGAGGCCGACCAGTCCGCGACCCCGGTCGCCGCCGAGATCCAGAACCTGCTCCTGGACGCCCGCCTCTCCCGGAACCTGAACGTGCTGGTGGACTCCACCAACGTCTTCCCGCACGTCAGGGCCGGGCTTCTCGCCCGCGCCCGCTACTGGCGGCGCCCCGCCGTGGCCGTCCTGTTCGACATCCCGCTGTCGACAGTGGAGGCCCAGAACGCCGGCCGCGACCGCGTGGTCCCGCTGCACATCGTGCGCGAACACCACCAGCTGCTGCCCGACGCCGACCAGCTCCGCAGTGAGGGCTTCGCCGCGGTGCACCTGGTCTCCGAACTCCTGGCCAACTCCGGCGTCCTGCGCCGGTCCGCCCGCCGCTGAACCCATCCCCACCTGCACGTCCTGACCCGACCTGGAGGAACCCATGGCACCCAGCGCCCGGCCCGTCGTCCACTACATGGCGACCCGGCCCGACGGCACCGTCCCGCCCACCTGCAACCACCTCGCCCGCTACTACAGCGGCCTGGGCGAGACGATCCCGACCGTCAACCTCGCCGACCACATCGGCGAGAGCATCGAGCACCCCAGCCCCGGCCAGAAGTGGTACACCGACAAGCCGTTCTCGTACTTCCACATGTACACGCGGCCCGGCGAGATCCTGGAGCGCATCGAGGACGGCTGGCCGATCCGGCTGTGGATCGTGGAGCCGCTCGGTGAGACCGGCAACTGGGGCGGCCGGTACTACCCATACTGGCTGATGTCCCAGCAGGTCCGCGTCGTGGAGGAGACCGAGGCGTGGCAGGCGTTCGGGCACTGCGGCGAGCAGGTCCTGGCCGTCCTCGCGCAGCTGCCCGACCTCGCCCGGCAGTGGGCCACCGAGTGGGCCGCCGACCCCGAGGGCACCCGCCACACGTACAAGGCGTGGGAGAAGCGGGTGGACGACACCCGGGCCCTGACTGGCTGGGCGTTCTGCCGGGCGCAGTACTCCCGGCGCGAGGCTGGCCTCCAGGCGGCCAACCAGCTCGCCGGGGACGCCGCCGCGCAGGCCGCGACCGAGGCCGGGGCCGCCCCGCACGCCGTCGCCCTGATCCAGCTGCGGGCCCGCTGCCTGGCCGCCGGCCAGCTGATGTTTGACCGGATCCGCAACGGCGAGTACGAGCAGTCGATCCGCGGCCTGCTGCTCGGTGCCGGACTGGAGACCCCCGCCCCCGTACCGGCCTGACGGCGTTCCATTCCGCCCCGGCCACCCGGGCCGGGGCTCCGCTCCGAGACCAGGAGACACACCTGATGAGCACCACCGACGAGACGATCCGCTACACCGCCGACGTGGTCCTGTTCGCCGACCGGCACGTCCTGCTGATCGAGCGGGGCTGGGACCCGTTCAAGAGCCGGTGGGCGCTGCCCGGCGGACACGTGGACAAGGGCGAGAACAGCCTGGACGCCTCCGCGCGCGAGCTGGAGGAGGAGACCGGCATCACCGTCCCGACTGCCGACCTCCGGCAGGTCGGCGCCTTCGACGCCGTCGGCCGTGACCCGCGCGGCCGCTACGTCAGCGTCGCCTACACCGCCACCCTGCCCGCGCTGGTCGAACCGACCGCCGGGGACGACGCCACCGCCGCCCGCTGGTGGCCCCTGGCCGACCTCCCCGACCTCGCGTTCGACCACGCCGAGATCGTCGCGGAGGCCGTGAAGCGCTGATCCCTCCCGCGCGAGCGCGGCGTTCCTCCGTGCCGCCCCGGCCCTTGTCGGCCGGGGCGGTCGCGGTGTTCCGCCACGCCCAGCGACAGGAAGGAGATGGGCGTCATGCCGCTTCGCTACTTCGAGGTTGACGTCCCGATACACCACACCACCAACCGCCAGCTGCACGGCGTGCACGTCTTCACCGGCGAGGCGTCGTCTACGAGCGAGGCCCTGCGCATCGCGCACGAGGTGTACGACGCGGCGCTCGCCGCACAGCAGGCCGGACTCGAGGTTCCCGGCAAGCAGGCCGGGGGCTGGGGAGCGCGGGGGCTTCGGCCCGACTGGGCGCTCGACTGGCAGGCCGCGACGGCCGGCATCTGGAACGACCCCTACAGCTGGCTCAACACCAAGTCCTTCGAGCTGTAGATCCGCCCCGGGACGGCCGCCAAAGGCCGGAAAACCAGTCGGCCGCCCTGGGCCACCCATCCCGTACAAGACGAGAGGGAGAGACCAGTATGGCCTCCACCGTGCGCGTACAGGCCCGTTCGGGAAATCGCGCCCTGATCATCACCACGCTCGCCGTGCCGCTGACCGGCTGGACCGTGCACGCGGTCAGCCTGCACCGCAAGCTCGCCGCCGCCCGGAAGGATCCGCTCACCGGGCTGCTCGGGCGCGACGGCTTCACCGCTCGGGCCCGGCAGATCACCGACCGGTACGGCGCCGCCGCCCTGGTCGTCCTGGTGGACCTGGACCACTTCAAGCAGATCAACGACGGGCCCGGCGGGCACGCCGCCGGCGACCGCGTCCTGGCCGCCACCGCGACCCGGCTCACCGCGTGGGCGGGCAGCCGCGGGGCAGTCGGCCGGCTCGGAGGGGACGAGTTCGCCGTCGCGGTCCGGATCGGCCCGGCCCGCCGCGAGCTCCGTCTCGCCCAGCTCGTGCAGCTGCTCGCGCAGCCGGTGGAGGTCGAGGACGGCGTCCTGGTCGACGTCGCCGCGTCCATCGGCGCGGCCTCCCCCGACGTCCTCGGCACGACGGACCTGTCCCTGCTCCAGCGGGCCGCCGATGCCGCGATGTACGTGGGCAAGCACACCGGCCGGGCGGTCCTCGCCGGGCCGCAGCACGCCACGGTGCCCTCCATCAACGGCCGCCGCGCCGGGCGGCCGGGCACCCACACCTTGGGGCGGGCGGCATGAGCACCACGACCCCGGTCGACCCGGGCACCTGGATCCGGGGCATCACGATCCGCCAGCCCTGGACGACCTGCATCCTCGCCGGGAAGGACGTGGAGAACCGCCCGGCCCCCTGGTCCTGGCGCGGCCTGGTGCTGCTGCACGCCGGGCAGGCCACCGAGCGGGCCCCGATGCGCGACCCGCTGGTCGCCACCGCGATCCGCGGCCGCGCCCTGCACACCCGGGCCGTCATCGGCGTCGCCCGCCTCACCGACTGCCACCAGGACGCCGCCGGCACCGCCCCGTGCTCGAAGTGGGCGCAGGCCGACGCGTTCCACCTGGTCCTCGCCGACGTCCAGGAGCTCGCGCTGCCCATCCCGTGGCTGCACGGGCAGCTCGGGCCCTGGCGCCCGCCGCAGGACCTCGTGGACCAGGTCCTCCTCCAGCTCCCCCACCTCGCTCCGGAGGCCACCTCATGAGCGGCAACCGCACCGGCGTCCCGCAGCCGCCCAAGGTCATCGCGGCCGACGACCGGATCCCCTTCCCCGAGACCGACCAGGTCCTGCGCTGCCGTACGAGCCCGGCCCTGTTCCAGATCGAGGACATCTCCACCGACCAGGACCCCCGCGCCCGCGAGAAGGCGCTCGCCAAGGCCAAGCACGCCTGCTCCGGCTGCCCGATCGTCAAGGACTGCCTGAAGTGGGCGCTGGCCAACCCCGCCCTGACGAAGACCGGGGTGTGGGCGGCGACCACCAAGCGCGACCGTACGCAGCTGCGCAAGCAGCTCGTGGCCCGGCTCGGTGAGGACTGGGTCGGCGTGGTCGCCGAACAGGACCGGCTCCGCAGGGAGCGGGCCCGCGCGGCCCGCGCCGTGCCGCCGACCGCCCGCGAACTCGCCCTCGCCCGTCTGGAGCTGGAGTCCATCCCCACCCGGCCCGCGCCGTACAACCGCTGGAAGGAACCCATCACCCCCCAGCGTGCGGCGTCGAACCTGCGCGTGCTGGCGCTGGTCGCCAGCGGCAAGGCGGCGTGATGTTCACCGACTGGACCGAGGCCCTCGAAGCCGAGTCGCTGCCCCTGGACCCGAACCCGGCGCAGCAGCTCGCCGCCGCGGCCCGGGTCACCGCCCGCAGCTCCCGCGACAAGGACGACCTCGGGTTGCTCCTGGACGTCCTCGGGCTGCCCACCGACACCGACACCCTCACCGCCCTGCTCCCCCTCATCCCGGAAACCGGAGACGCACCCACCATGACGAACACCCCCGCCGCCCCGGCCCTGTCCGCGTTCGAGGCCATGGCGATCTCCATGCACAACAACGGCGACTCCGAGCAGGCGATCCGCGAGGCCACCGGCCTGAGCGACACCGAGCTCAGCGACCTCATCGCCAACCAGGCCGGACTGCCCGGCCAGACCGCCGACGTCCCGGCCGCCACCCCGGCCATCGACGTCCCGGTCGTCGCGCTGCCCGTCTCCAACGCGCTCCAGGAGCTGATCGACTGGGCGGCCGCGCACCCGATCGCCTCGGTCCGCAGCCGCGCCGCCCGCATCACCGCCGACCTCTCCGAGCTGTCCGAGCGCCGCGACTCGGAGGCCGCGCAGCGCGAGGCGGAGGAGAAGGTCGCCAGGGCCAAGGCCGAACTGGAGAAGGCGCAGGAGGAGCTGCGCACCGTCAAGGCCGGCACCCGCACCACCACGGCGGCCGCCACCGCGCCCACCCCGATCCGGGCGGGCCTCGGCAGCGGCCGCACCCGGGAGGAGCTTGCCGCCGTACGGGCGTGGGCGCGCGAGCACAGCCACCAGGTCGCCGACGCCGGGATGGTGCCCAAGCGGGTCCTGGAGGCGTACGACGCCGCGCACCGGGCGCCGGTCCGGAAGGCCGGCTGATCGTGGCCGCCGACGACGCGATAGCCCTGGACGGTTTCCTGGACGAGGAGACTGTGCCCGGCGACCTGCACGGGTCGACGGCGCGGTTCCGCCTCACCGTCTCCCCGACGGACGAACGCGCGGACGAGATGATCCTGCCCTGCACCGTTGCCGACTCCGCGCTGGCGCACGCGGTCATCCACGACCTGGTCCCCGGCGACAAGCTCCGCGTCACCGGCTACCTTCGGCTGCCCCGCACGCCGGACGAGCCGATGTGGCTGGTCGTCACCGAGCTCGCCGTGCTGGAGACCGCGCCGGAGCTGTCCGACCCAGCCGCCGTCGCCACGGCCGTCATCGAGCGGTACGGGCCGTACGTCTGCTACTTCGACGCCGACGTCCCCGAGGTGGAGGTGTTCACCGAGACCGGCGTCCGGGTCGGCACCGCGCCCGAGCCGAACGGGATCGGCGAGCTGCTCGAAGCCTTCGAGCACCGCCAGGCCGCCGGCGGCGAGTAGCGGAGCCGCCGTGCCCATCCGTCCCGAGAACCTCCACCGCTACCCGCGCGACTGGCCCCAGATCAGCGCGCGGATCCGGTTCGAGCGGGCGGGCGGCCGCTGCGAGTGCACGGGCCACTGCGGCCTGACGCACCCGGGCGGCCGCTGCCCCGCCGTCCACGAGGAGATCCACCCGGACACCGGGTCCGTGGTCGGCCTCACCACCGCCCACCTCAACCACACCCCCGAAGACGTGCGAGAGATCAACCTGCTCGCCGCCTGCCAGCTCTGCCACCTGCGCATCGACCACGGACATCACCGGGTCACCCGCTCGCTCACCCTCGCCGCCCGCGCGGCCGCCGCCGGACAGCTCGGACTCCTCCCCGAGACCGCGCTCACCCGCACCGAGCCGCCCACCCCGCCGCGCCTCACCCGGGGCCGCACCCCGGCGGCCGCGCTCCACCAACTTCCCTTCCCCGAGCCCGAACAGGAGACGAAGCCCATGGCCCGCATCAGCGTGAAGGTCATCCCGCTCCACCCCGACGGCACCGAATGCACCCACGCCGTCAGCCCCTCCGGCAAGCCCCGCGACCCCGACGCCGGGTGCGCCGGCCGCCGCAACTACGCCGTGGTGTGCAGCGCCTGCGGCACGGTCGGCGAGCCGCACGGCCTGCGCGTCCTCGCCGAGCCGGAGCAGAGCAAGCACCGCGACACCCACAAGGCCGCCCTCACCCCGGCCCGCTGACCCCCACCCGCCCGGCCGCCGGGACCACCACGGTCCCGGCGGCCCCGTCCATGTGAGGGCCGATGCCCACCACCGTCTTCGACCAGTTCACCCGCCGCACCGCCGACGTCACCGCCCAGCTCACCATCCTGGGCATCCCGCTCACCGCGCCGGCCCCGCCGCCCGCCGACCTCAACCCGGCCGACCCGTGGGCCAGCAGCTACCCGGTCCCGGTCGACCGCTCCAGCCTCGCCTGGTGCACCGCCGTGACGATGCTCGCCGACCACCACCACACCGGCATCGACCGCCAGGTCCTCGCCGCCGACGCCCTGCTGCGCGAGCTCGGAGTCCGCGGCCTCGCCCAGCTCCACTC
Source organism: Streptomyces sp. NPDC047017 (assembly GCF_040644175.1). Classification (NCBI taxonomy): domain Bacteria; kingdom Bacillati; phylum Actinomycetota; class Actinomycetes; order Kitasatosporales; family Streptomycetaceae; genus Streptomyces; species Streptomyces sp. NPDC047017. The sequence continues at coordinate 56,944 of NZ_JBEYVW010000031.1, forward strand.
CGACCTCCACGCGGGCGCGCCCATCGACTACCGCTACACCCGCTGCCCGTACTGCTCCGGCATCGGCGAGGACCCCACCCAACCGACCTGCGGAGAGGTCGGCTGCGCGCCGTGGCTTGAGTTCGCCGGCCACGACCACCCGTGCCCGGTCTGCCCCGGCGACTACCAGCCCCAGTGGTACGCCGAAGAGCAGATGACCGAACTCGAGGAGCTGCTCGCCGACGCCATCGAGGAGCGCGAGGAACGCGCCTCCCTCCGCTACCGGATCCGGGCCCGGCTGCACCGCCGGACGGTGCGTTCGTGACGGCCCACGTCGTCGACGGCAGGCCCTGGACCGGGCGCATGCGCACCGCGGTGCTCCGGCCGGGGCTGGTCCGGCCTGCCGAGTTCTCCACGTGGGCCGGTGCCCGCAGGTATCACGAGCGGCACGGCCGGGACCGCCGGGTGCTGGAGCAGCTACGGACGTCGATCCCCAAGGACGGCATCCGGGAGCCGCTCCTGCTGGGCGTCCGCGCGGCCGATCGGCTCGTCTTCGTCTTCGAGGGGCACCACCGGGCCGTCATCGCCCTCGAACTGGGGGTGCGCTCCTTCCCCTTCCGCTGGTTCTGGGACCCCGACGTCCAGGACGTGGAGCGCGAGCCGTTCCCCCACCACGCGCTGGGCGGGAACGGGCAGGCGTGGCTGTGCCACCAGGAGGCGCGCTCATGACCGCCCGCTTCCGCCGCTGCGGACACGGCAGCGGACCAATGCACCCCGGCGACCAGAAGGCCGTCGCGGAGTTCACCGCCATGCTCGCCGCCCGCCAGCGGCCGACCCCCTGGACCGGCCGCGGCGATGTCGCCGTACGGATCGGAGAGCGCGGCCTGGAACGCGGCCGGCCTCTCCCCGAGCAGCAGCCGGACACCGACCCGCTCGCCCTGGTCCTCATCCACCCCGACACCGAGACCGCCCTCACCGGCACCCTCCACTGCGCCCAGGCCCGCATCCACGGCGCGTGGACCGACCCCTACCGACTCCTCACCTACGCCCTCGCCGGACGGGACCTCCCACCCGACGTCAACCTGAGTACCTGATGCTGCAAAGGCCCCCGCCGCCCCGACTCCGGTCCGGGCGGCGGGGGCCTTTCTGCGTTTTAGGGCCCTCGAACGAGGGTTTTGCCAGCAAGCACGCAGCGGCGTTTCCACTGGAAACGCTAGTCTCGCCCCGTACCGACTGCAGTCCTGGAGATCCAATGGCAGGCGCGCTCCCGCGGCCCAAGCGTAAAAGCACCAAGTCCAAGCCCGACGTGGCCCCCGAAGAAGTCCTGTACACCGATACGGACCGCAGCGGGGACACCCTGGACCTGGAGCTGTCGTCCCTCTGCCCCAACCCGTTCAACAAGCGGGCGAAGAAGGGGGTCCCCGAGCTCGCCGCCACCATCGAGCAGGTCGGCCTGTTGCAGAGCATCGCTCACATCAGGGCCGATGTCTGGTTGGCGACCTACCCGGAGACCAGGGACCAGATCACGGCCCCGAACGTGATCCTCTTCGGTGAGCACCGCTGGCTCGCCTGCCAGGAACTCGGCTGGGAGACCATCCCCAGCGTGCTGCTCGACAGCAAGGTGGAGGACGCGCGCCTCATCACCCTGATCGAGAACCTGCGCCGCGCCCAGCTCAGCCCCCTGGAAGAAGCCGAGCACTACCAGGCCCTGCGGGAGGCTGGCCTCTCCTACGAGCAGATCGCGGAGAAGGTCGGCGAGACCGCCAACGGCGCGGTGTCCAAGGGCACGGTCTGGAAGCGGATCAAGCTGCTCGAACTCGCCCCCGCCGTGCAGGACGCGCTGAGGGACGGCACCCTCAAGGTCAGCGCAGCCGAGAAGGCGCAGCAGCTGGACCACGACGACCAGGAGGACTACCTCGGTCTCGTACACGGCGGCGCCCACCCGGCAGAGGCGCAGGCCCAGATCCTGGCCCGCCAGCGGCAAGACGAACCTGCGGAGACCCCCGCCGCCGTCTCCACCGGAAACGGCGACAGCCCAGCGGCTGACGAACCCGAGACCGTTTCCACTGGAAACGGCGCCCCGGCCTCCCCGCCCGCTCCGCGCAAGCCGAAGCAGGCAGCCAAGCAGCGCTCGGCACGAGACAAGGACGACGCCGATCGCCGCGCGGCCGCAGCAGCCCGGGAAGCAGCCTGCCGAACCCTGCTGGGGTCCACCGACGTGACCGACCCCGCACACAGCGACCTCATTCTCTCCGTGATGACCGCCGCGATGCTCGCGCCCCCGCAGCAGTCGGCCGCGCAACAGCGGGCCTTCACCTGGCTCAGGGAGACCGGCCGCCACGGCCTGGACGCCGCCGACGCTGCCGCCTACTTCGCCGCCATACAGGATTCGGACGACGCGACCGCGCAGCGCCTCGCCGCCTTCGCCGCCGCCCTGGCGGCCGCCGAACTCCGGACCGCCGCCCGCCGGCAGTCCTGGGGCAGCCGTGAACGCAACCACGTCCGCCTCCTCCAGGAGCACGCGGACTACGAGCCGGACACCGCGTGGGAGAAGGCAGAGCTCGGACTGGTCGCCGCAGGAGGACCCCGATGAAGACCACCAGCGTCACCGTCGACCCGCGCTTCCGCCCCAAGCGCCGGAACTGGCCCCTCATCTGGGCCTACATCATCGAGTGCGGCGGGTCGACCAAGTCCACCAGCGCCACCTCCATGGCGGTCACCGCAGCCCTGCGCGGATACCCCGGCGTCGTCTTCGACCTCGACAGCAACATGTCGTCGACCACCGTCCTCGGCTACGACGAGACCGCCCTCAAGGGCATGAAGACCGCGATCGACCTGCTCTACGGCACGGCCACCCTGGACGAGGTCGCCGTACCCGCGCGCTACCGCATCGGCGACGGCGACGACCCCGAAGAGGACTTCGCGCCCATCCCGAACCTGCGCGTCGTGCCCAGCAGCCCCTCCATGGCCGGCGCCGACCTCGCCATCGCAGAGGACGCCGACCGCAACGACTGGTTCGCCGAGATCCTGAAGTCCTACGAGGGCGACGACACCGTCTTCTACCTGGACTTCCCGGCGAGCTACGGCAAGATGCCCTACTCCGTGCTGCGCATGCTGGACGAGGACGACTCGGTCATCCCATCGATCAAGGCCGACCCCAAGGACGTCAAGCTGGTCAAGCGGCTCACTGACGAGCTGGAGCGCGTCCGCGACAAGAACCGCGGCCGCCGATCCGTCCCCGGCAGGCCGACCCTCAACCACCTGCTCCTCACCGGCACACCCACCCGCTCCTACGACGAAGCCGCGGCCCGACGTGCCACAGCCGCAGCAGAGGCGATGTACGGCTCCGTGCTGCTGCCCTACATCCGCTACTCGGCCGACGCCAAGAAGCTCTACGAGGACGAGGTTCCCCTGCCGATCCTCCTGCCCAACTCGGTGCCCTCCGTGGACTACCGGAAGGTGATGACGCACCTCGGGTTCGTCGACCGAGCGGCCTGAGCGTTTCCAGTGGAAACGGCGGCGGCCCCCACCATCCGTGGTGGGGGCCGCCGCCGCATGTGCGGTCGTCGTACGGAGGCCGGCGCGCCCGGCCGCCGCTCAGCTCTGGAACTCGGTGCTCTGGACGCCGTAGAACGTGGGCTTCGCGGGGCGGACCTCGGACTGCTCCAGCGTGTCGGCGAGCGGGGCGAACCCCTCGCTGCGCCGGACGACGTTGAGGAACTTGCCCAGCGCGACCTTGTCCTCCCAGAGCTCCTGTGCGGTGCTGATGATCAACGACTTCAGGTGATCCGACTCGTTCGCTGCCACGCGGTGTCCCCTCCTGATGCTCGGAACGATCAGCCAACCAACACGCGGCCCGCGCCCGCAAGACGGCCTTCGGCCAGGGGCCGGTCCAGGATGCTGTGGGTCCCGATCCGGTGCCATACGACGTGGGGGAGTCCGGCGACCACCACCCGGCCGTACGACCATGTGGCGCGCCCGTCCGGTGCCCAGGTGAGTTCGTAGACGCCCGGCACGCACCGCACGCCCTTGATCCGTAAGCCGGGGCGGAACTGGCGGCCGGTGCGCAGGTCCGGGACGAAGGAGTCCAGCACGACGCGGCGGAAGCGCCGGCGCTGGGCGGGGGTGAGGTGCTGGAGGTCGGCGGTGAAGCGGGGGCAGGTCTCGAAGGTGGGCACGGTGTCTCCTCCGGGCAGCACGACGAAGCCCCCGGCGGGTGCCGGGGGCTGGGTAGGCGGTGCTTCCTTGGCGGTGCTCGTTCCTTGGCGCGTGGTGATGCTCAGCGGTGCTTGCTGGTGTCGTTCGGGTCGTTCTGCGCGTGCTGCCGGAGAGCGATGACATTCACGTCCGGCCCGGAGCCGCTTCCCGTCCGGCGGGCACCCGAGAAGAAAGTCCGGCCGCTGCTCCCGCCTGGCGGGAAGCCGGGCTGATCGGTCTTTTATTGCAGGTCAGAGCCGTGTGGCGTGGTCTGCATGACAGTCGATATCAGGATCGTCCGGGCCGGTCAGATGTACCGCTACTACCTGCGCGAGACCGTCGTCGGCGACGGCCGGCGCCCGGCCCGCACGCCGCTGCGCGCCGCCCAGGAGCAAGCCGGGGTCCCGGTCGGGCGCTGGACGGGCCGGGGACTTGCCGCGCTCGGACTCGCGCCGGGTGAGGAGGTCACCGAGGCGCAGCTGCGGAACCTGTTCGGGGAGCGCGGCCGTCACCCGCACGCGGACCGGATCGAGGCTGACCGGCTCGCCCAGGGCGACTCCCCGAAGCAGGCGTTCAAGGCCGGCGCCCTCGGACGCCGGGTGACGGTCACGGGCGTGGACTTCGTGTTCCGGCCGCAGCCGACGATCTACCTCCTGTGGGCGTTCGGGGACGAGGAGACGCGGCGGGTGATCGAGGCCGCGCACGAGTACGCGATCGAGCGGGTGCTGGAGTGGATCGAGGACGAGGTCGCCGTGATCCGGTACGGCAAGGACGGCATCTACCGGGTGCGGCCGCCCGGTGGTCTGGTCGCCGCCCGCTTCCGCCACTACGAGGCTCGTTCCGGTCGGCCCCTGCTCCATGACCATCTGCTGCTGAGCGTGAAGGGGCAGCGTCTGGATGGGAAGTGGGGCTCGATCCACACCACGGCCCTGCACGAGAACACGGTGGCGGCCTCCGCGCTCTACAACGAGCTGGTGGCCGCGGAGGTCTGCGAGGCGTTGGGGCTGGCGACCGAGCCGCGCATCGTCACCCCGGGGCGTCGGCCGGTGATGGAGATCGCCGGGGTGCCGCACGAGTTGATCCGTTGGACATCCCAGCGCAGCGACCAGATCGCCGCCTGCCTGGCAGAGCTGGAGCACGAGTACGTCACCGCCGTCGACGACGACGGCGAGCTGCGGTTCCTGCCCGTGGTCTCCGAGCGCGCCCGCGCCAAGCTGAACCAGATCGCCGCCCGCAAGACCCGCCCGTCCAAGCAGTCGGCCCGGCCGCTCGCGCAACTGCGCGCGTGGTGGAAGGCGAGCGCGATCCTCACCTCCGGTGTCGCCGCCGACGTCATCACCTCCCTCCTCGAGTACGCCCGTGCCGCGGCTGCGGCGATTCGGGCCCGGGTCGCCGCCGTGGTCGACGTCGCCCTGGCGGCCGTCGACGTCGCCGCGACCGTGTTCGTGATGAACGACGGCGGAAGGTTCCACCGTCGGCACCTGCTCGCCGAAGCCCGCCGCCACCTCGCCCTCGTCCTGCGCGGCCGCCGCCGCGACCCCGGCCTGGACGACCAGATCGTGGCCGCCGCCATCTCCACCCACTGCCTGGACATCAGCGAGCCGAAGACGATCCGCGGCCTGGAGGCCGGCTACCGCCTCTACACCGCCCGGTGGGCCCTGTCCGATCTCCCTGCCCGCCGCCCACCCGCCGTGCCCGATCCGGACCGGCAACCCCCGGCCGATCCCGGCGAGACGGCCGGACCCCGGGCCCCGGGTCGGGACGCGGGGGAGTGGGAGATCCCCCGCGTCCCGCTCCAGTACGAGCGCGCCGTCCTCGCCCGTGCGGTGGTCCGCGAGAAGCTGCGCACCACCACCGCCGTGCGGGGCCGGGCGTACGACGTCGTCGCCCACCAGCAGGCGGCGATGCCCGAGCAGCTGCTCGCACCCGAGCCGGCCGACCCCGAGCACGACGACCAGGAGCCGGAGGCCACGCCCGGCGAGGCGATCGACATGACGGCGCTGCGGGCCCTGCGGGACTCCCGCACGGACGTGGAAGCCCTCGACATCACGGCCGACCGACTGCGCCACCTCCAGGACGTGTTCACCGAGGCGGGCGAGGCCGCCCGCACCCGCGCCACCCGCGCGGCCCGGCGCACCGCACCGGACGATGCCAACGCTGCGCACCCGGTGCGCCAGGACGGCCAGCAGGCGCACCGCCCACAGCAGTCCGGACCGCACCGGGGGCGGGAGGCCGGCCACTGAGCGCACCACGGTGGCGCACCCCGGTGCGGTGGTGCGCACCGCCGATGCCTGGTGTCCACTCCACCGAGTGGAGTCCACCGGGTGGGAGTGGACGCCATCGTGCTCGCCACCCACTCCACCGAGTGGGGCCCACCGGGTGGAGTGGACGCCATCGCCGGGAGTGGGCCCGCGCCTCCACGCGGTGCGTTTCCCCTTGACACCAGCTCAGGTCAAGGAGAAACGCGCCGCCTCATCGCCTCCACCCGGACCCACTCCACCGCACCACCGTCCATCCGGTGCGCACCACTTCCGCGCGCCGGCCGCACCGGTGCGCGCACCACCCACCGAGTGGAGCGCACCGGACGGCCCTGGTGCGCGCACCACCGCACCAGGGCGCACCGGATCGGCGCGCACCCACCGCACCGGTGCGCTCCCACCCGGTGCGGTGGTGCGGTCAGCGGTGCGCACCGGGTGCGGACTGCATCGCGTGCGCGAGCACCAGGTGCTCATCGCGCATCGCCTCCAGGGCGTCGGCGGTGTCCGGGTGCTCGGGGTCCGGGATGACGTTCACCGTGAACCGGATGATGCTGCGGGCGATGCCCAGAGCCGCCGTGACGGGGGAGTCCCTCGCCCAGTCCCGCAGCGCGGACAGCAGCGCGCACCCGACCTCGTCCAGCGCGAAGGAGTCCGCGGACAGCTCTGCCTCCCCGTCCACGGCCGTGGCGGGTCCGACGATGTCCTCGGCAAGCCGCAGCAGGACGAACGCCAGCTCCGGGTCCGCTTCCGCCCGCCCGGCGACCGCGGCGCCGCCACCCATCTGCAGCGCCAGGAGGTAGTCGAAGCCGAGCTCCACCTGCTCGGGCGTCAGCGTGGTACGGGGCGGGATCAGGTACGGCATGGAGGTCTCCTCAGACGGGTGGCGCCGCGCTAATCGCGACGACTCCCCGCAGCCTCGGTCGGTCACCCTGTGGACAGAGACCAGAGGTTTCTCCCTGCTGTCCGGGGTGGCCGGCCCGACCACGAATGTGGCCGCACCCCCCTTGTCGACCTCTGCTACCGCCCCGACCACGGCCGCGTTTCCCCTAGACAGGGTCCGCTACCGACCTCGGTCAGACCGCGGACAAGGGGGTCGGCCGCACGCTGTCCTTCTCCCCGACCGACCGACCGCGGCCGGGGCCGAGACGGAGGCGAGACGATGACGACCACCCACCCGAGGACCGGGCAGCGGCCCCGATCGGGCTGCTCCCACCGGAAGGCCGGACCGTGGCGGGCGCGCCCAAGGGGGCTCCCTGGGTGCCCACTTCAAAGGCCCCTCGGGAACCCCCTTTGGAGCCCGACACCCCCGCACGAAGGAAAACCCCTAGTCAGAGGCATAATCGGCGCGAAGAACGCGCCGTCACAACCCTCTTCTCTCCTCTATATGTCTGTAGTGGAGGAGATCATCGGGTTCCGGGGGGCCCGGACGCCCTCCCAGGCCGGGCGCGGCCAGCGGCAGCCGCTGCGGTGGCGGTCGGCCGGCGGCCGGTCGCGAGCAACGAGGGAGAGGGAGCAGGGCTGATGACGGGGAAGCGGAAGACCAACCCGGCGGGGTCGACGAACAGCTACCGCGGCGACGTGCTGCGCGTGCTCGGAGCGCTGAAGGTGGCCACGGCCGATCAGATCCAGCGGATCGGCGCCCCGCACCTGACTCACCGGCACGCCGACAAGGCGACCCCGTCGAAGCAGAAGCAGGCCCGCACCGCCTCGCACACCGGCGCGCTCTCCGACATGCGCAAGCACGGCCTGTCCGAGAACGGCGGCTCCACCGAGACCGGCGACTCCCTGCGCAACCTGACCCTCAAGGGCCTGGAGGCCGCCTCCTACGAGCTGCGGCGCCCGGTGACGGAGATGGGCTCCACCGCGCGCGGCGCGGGCTCCAGCGGGGCCTCCCACCCGATGGCCGTCAACGAGACCGTGATCGCGATGCTGCGCCCGAAGCCGAACATGGCCAAGCTCGCCGACGACCCGCCGCACGTCCAGGCCGCCGCCCAGGCCGCCGTCGACGGACCGGACGGCATCGGCACCATCGCCTCGTACTGGACCGAGGTCCCGCTCCCGGCGACCGGCACCTGGAACGCGCCCGGCAAGGGCGGCGCCCAGGCCGACCTCGTGCTCACCGCCCCGCAGGACGGCGTGCCGCTGCTGTTCATCGAGGTCGACAACTGCCACGAGACCGCCGAAGAACTCACGCTGAAGCTGGAGAAGTACGCCCGCTTCTTCCGCCGCACCGCGAAGGACACCGACGGCAAGGAGCGCCCGATGTGGCGCACCCGCTGGACCGCCCCCCAAGGCCCGTACGGGGAGATGCCGCACCCGCCGGTGCTACTGGTGTTCAACCACATCGGCGAACGCAACCCCAACCGCACCGTCCCGCGCCTGCAAGAGCTGACCCGCCACCTGTGGCAGGGGGAGCGGCAGCGCGGCGGCCACCACCTCTACGACCGGAAGATCCCGATCATCGCGGTCGGACTGAAGAACCTCCGCGAGCACGGCCCGTCCGGCGCCGTGTTCGCACGCTTCGGTCGTACGCACCCGCAGTCGCTCCTGGAGGCGATCGGCAACCCGCGCTTCGAGGCCGCCCAGGCCCGCGAGGCGAAGGAGGCCAAGGCCCGCGCGGCGGCGTACCAGGCAGACCTACGACGGGCAGCACAGGAGCAGGCGGCGAAGCAGGCCGCTGAGCGGGAGGCCCGCCGCCCCGTGTGCACCGGCTGCGGGACGAGGTTCACCGATGCCCGCTGGAACGCGGTACAGGCGACGGACTGGGGCACCCCGAAGGACTCCCACCCGAACCTGTGCGACGGCTGCAAGCAGAAGGCCGGCCCTGTCGTCAGCCCTGCGGCTGGTACGCGGGAGCGCCAGGAGCCGGTCCGCCGTGAGGCCGGGTCGGACGACTTCTGGCCCGCCCCCGAGCGCCCCGTCTGCACCGAGTGCGGTGCCGCGTTCACCGACGAACGATGGAAGGCGACCAAGCCCGTCGGCTGGACTGCTTCCCCAGCGAAGCACCCGTCTCTGTGCGGGGACTGCGACCAGCAGTACGAGGCCGACTTGGACCGGACCTGGGGCGTGAGCCCCCGGCGGGAGGAGCACGACCAGGAGCAGGAGCCGGCCGTGCCCGAGCAGAAGACCGGCTGGCTCTCGCGCCTGCGCCGTTGAGCCGGGCACGCCTTCCGACCAGTCGCGCTTCTCCTTCTGGCAAGGATCAGCCCGGCCAATTGGATGGATGCGGCGGAGAAGGCACGTCATGCTGGACGCGATTGATAGGAGGGGGACGACGCGTGAGGCACGGACAGACGGAAACTCTTGACGAGAAGCACCAGCGCTTGCTGGAAGCTTTCGTGTTGAGGGCCCGCAGGGTGGAGGAACACTCGCTGGCCACCGACTGGGACGCTCTTGTCGAGCTGACCCGCATGAGCATCAACGTCCGTGTCGAACGAGGCGAGGTCCGGATCTCGTACGAGCTGCCGCCCGAGGAAGTGGTCGAGTCTGCGGCAGCGCGTATCAGGCCGATTCTGCTGGAGCAGGAGGACTGCTTTCACATGAAGGCGCTCTCAGCTCTGGGCTACACCTGTCGAGCAGCGCCGCAAGATGCGGCGTGGATACGGGCCGCACGCGCTGAGTGGCGAACACGGGTGAGCCCCGCCACGCGCGACGAATCTGGCTACTGGGTCATGGTCGCTGACACGTCCACGGGCGAAGAGCGTGACCTCGATGCGCACGGGCTGGCCATGGCCTGGATCTATGGAGACGTGGTGCATCACGACCCAGAGCGCCGCAAGGAGGGAGACACCTTCGGACTGCGCGACCGGTTTCGCGCTGCTGTACCCCTGGTGGCTTGGGCGATGGTCGGCACGATCGAGCTCCTGAACTTCGTCCGGGCGCTGAACGAAGCCGGGATGCTCAACCTTCGGCAGGAAGTGTTCGACGAGCAGGTCGCGTTGAAAACGACCACGTGGGAAGAGCAGGCCGAGATGTACTACGCACCCGTCGGCGCTCAACCTCCCTCGCTTGCGAGCTCTCCCATGCCCGAGGGGTGGCTCCCTCTGAGCAAGGCATCTGACTTGTCGGTCTTCCGTCACCACATTGCGGGGCAACTCTTGAACACGGAGAGCGCACCATCCATGACGTACCTCCCCTCACCCGAAGAGGTCGAAGCCGCACGCACGCCCGCCGGCGGCTGGAAGCGAGACCAGCTCGCCGCCTGGGGCGTGCCGTGGCCCCCGCCGAAGGGCTGGAAGGACGAGCTGGCCGAACGCTGGAAGGCCGCCCGCCCGGCCGGACCGCCAGCGCCCCCGCCCACCCCGGCCCCGGCCGACTTCGCCCAGGACACGCTCGACTTCGGCTGACTCGACGACAGCGGGGCCGGACAGGATCACCCTGCCCGGCCCCGCTGCTCGTTCCCGGCTGCTCACCGGCTGAGTCGGATGCGCGGCCCCCACGCGAACTCGAGGTCGTCCAGGAAGACGGTCTCCAGCTCCTCCTCCCACCGGCCGCGCAGGAGGAACGGCGCGGCCTCCATCCGCTCCAGGACGACCAGCGTCTCGGGCTGACCGACCAGCGCGTACCGGCCGTGCGAGGCGGGCCTGCTGCCCGGCCCGTACGCGCGCAGCAGCTCCTCCAGTCGGTCGCGGTGCTTCTCCACGAACGCCTCCAGGCGCTCGATGTACCCCGCGCGTTCCTCGTCGCCCACCGCGCTCAGCGCGACGTCCAGGAAGTCCGACCCGTCCGGCCAGTGCCGGTCACCCGGGGCGGCCACGGCCCACGGGAAGCGTTCCGCCGCCGCCAGGACGTCCTTCGCCTCCAGCGGCGGCACCGAGACCGGGGCGGGTTCGGCCGCCGCCGTCGCCTCCGGGGCGGGGGAGGCCGACTGCTGGAGGTGGGCGACCAGCATGGCGCTGGAGGCGGCGCGCCCGCGCTCGGTGGTGGCGGTGTGGTCGGCGATCCGCCGCAGGTAGCTCGCGACGTCGCGGACACCGGCAAACCAGCCGTCCTCGAACCGCGGCTCGGACCCGTGCGGGGGACTGCTCTCGGAGACCCAGGTGTGGGCGCCGGCCACCGCCCCGGCCTCCACCGCCGACACGATCTCGTCGGCCTGCTCGTGCCCGATCCCGGCGGCGGCCAGGGCCTGGAAGACCATGAACCGCGCGTTCGTGGCCTCGTGCTGGTGGTGGCTGATGGCGGCCAGCTCCTGGCCGTACGCGTCGGCGTCGTGCTGCTCGGTGCTCACGGGGTGCCTCCCTTGTCTGCTTGGGTGCGGTGGGCGACCCAGTCCGGATCGCGTACGGGAACCGGCGCCGTGGTGTCGGCGGCGGGGGTGCGCATGATGCGCCAGCTGGTGCGCGGCGCGGTGACGACGTGGACCAGGACGACGACGGCCTGCCGCACGACGCCGCCCCGGACCCACGCCCCGGTGAAGCGGACCTGATCGGCTGCCCAGTCACCCGCCCGCCGCCACGGGCGCAGCCGTCCGAGCAGATAGCCGGCCGCGAGCGCGGCGGCCGGGATGACGACGACGCCTACCATCAGGACCACCGCATCCCGACCTTGGACAGCTGCTCCACCCGCTCCGGCGACAGTCCGGCGGCCCGGCTCCGCTGGTTGTTGACCCACGCCCCCAGCCGGTACTGGTCCTCCTGGCCGTCCTCGGTGAGCACGGTTTCCACGTGCTTGCGCGGGACCTTGAGGTGACCCTCGCGCTCGAAGAACTGCTTCGCGGCGGCGAGGTGGGCGTTCCACTTGTCGGCCTGCGTACGGGGCCGCTGCGGCTTCTCCTCCTCGGGCGCGGGCTCGATCCCGAGGACCTGCTCGCACATCCACTGCTGCACGGTCGTGAGCTGGTCCCACCCGTACCGCACGGACTGCACCCACCGCCCCAGGTCCTCGCCCTGACGTACGACGTCGCCCACCTCGGTGGGCAGCGTCCCGCCCGCGTCCAGGTGCATCCGCACCAGGTGGAAGGCCCGCTGCCAGGTCACCGGCCACGACGGGCACCAGGAGGCGTCGATCTCCTCCAGCTGCTCGCGCCGCTCGGTCGACAGCGCCCCGGCCGACGACTCCACCGGCAGGCCCTCCGCGCGCCGCCGCTCGATCTCCTGCGCCTTCCTCGCGGCGGCCCGCGCGTTCTTGAGCCAGATGCCCACCGCCGCGCCCTGGAAGGTGGCGTCCAGCGGCGCCAGGAGGTGCCCGTTCTCGGCAGCCCACCCGCGCGCGGCCGTGAGGCCCTCCTCCCAGGCGACGTCGAAGTGCGACCAGATCATGCCGAGCTTCTCCAGCTGAGCGACGCGGTCCTCGTCCATCTCGCCGCGGGCGTAGAACCGGCGCGCGTCGGCGGTCCACTGCCCCAGCGGGAAGCCCGCGAGCGAGGCCGGCCACCCCTCGCCTTCCGCCTCCTGGCCGTCGACGGCGGCGGGCACCCGGAACGTGAACGGCACCCGCAGGTCGCCGTGCTCGCGGGCGTAGATCACGGCCGCCTCCACGCCGCGCCGCCAGTGCTCGTGCTCCGGGTTGACGACACGCAGGTTGATGAACGCCGCGAGGGCGGCCGGGTCGCGCGGCGTACTGAACTTCAACAGGGCCTTGGCGGGGGCACTGACGCTCCCCGAGCCTTCGCCGCTCCCACCCGTGCTCTGCCCGCTCTCGTCCTTCCTGACGGGCTTGTAGCGGCTCGGGGCCTGCTGCTCCGCAAGGGGCTCTACGATCCGGGCATCGTGGGCCCGCAGCGCCTCCAACAGCTTGGCCAGCCCCCCGAACGCCCTGCTCGTGAGCATGCTGTCCGCTGTCTCACCGGGCCCAAGCAGCACCGGCACCACGAGCGAGGCCACCTTGCCCTCGCCCGGCTGCATCCGCAGCGCCCGGCCGACGGCCTGGACCAGGTCGGGCATCGAGCCGCGTACGTCCGCCCAGTACACGGAGTCGCAGTTCTTGGTGTCGACGCCCTCGCCCAGGACCTTCACTGAGCAGAGGAAGCACTTCTCTACCACGGTGCCGTCCGTGGCGATCCCGGACGCGAACTCACCGAGCAGCCGGCGGCGGTGGAGTGCCTTGTGGTCGCCGTAGACCCAGTCCGCCCAGATCGTCTTCGGGTACAGCACGGGGTCGCTGGCGTGCAGCTGCGCGGCGACGTCCGGAAGGCCAGCCGCGAAGGCTTCGGCTTCCTTGACGACGTGGTGGAAGACGAGCGTGCGGCGGAAGTTCTCCTCCGCGGACGCCTTCACCAGGGCGGTCTGCAGCGCGGCGAGCCGGGCCCCGCGGACCTCTGCCGAGCGGCCCTCCGCGCCCAGGAGCTGCGCGGCCTGGAGCGCGGTGTCGGTGATGTCCACGCATACGACCTGGTAAGGGGCACAGATCCCCCGGTCGATGGCCTCCGAGAGGGTCAGGGTGAAGCAGCGGCTGCCGAAGGGGCCCTCGGGGTCGTCCTCCATGCTCGCTACCAGCTCGCCCGGGGCGCCGGCCTCGTCCTCGTCCCCGAGCTGCCACAGCCGGGGCGTGGCCGTCATGTACAGGCGGCGCAGGGACGGGATCTTCTGGTTGTCGTGGACGACCGCCCACGGCTTCCCGATCCGGCCCGAAACGCGGTGGGCCTCGTCCACGACGATCAGGTCCCACGCTGCCAGGCCCTCAGCGTGTGCCTGCTCCAGCTTGCCGAGTCCGAGGCTGGCGTAGGTGGCGTAGACGGTGACCTTGTCCAGGCCGCGCGTCCACTCCACCAGCTCGTCCACGTCCGTGGTGTTGGGAAAGGGCGCTTCCTCGCCCTGCAACGAGGAAACCCCGATCATCGGCCCCCGGCGGCCTCCCTCGCGCCACGCGGCCTCGGTTTGCGTCAGCAGGTCCTTCGAGGGCACGAGCACCAGCACACGGCCCGCGTGGAGCTCCTCCGCGCTGCGGACCGCCACCCGGGTCTTTCCGGACCCGGTCGCCATGATCACCTGCGTCCGGAGCCCTCGCTCGGGTACAAGTGATCTTGCAGACAATTCGAGGGCACGCACGACCGCGTCAATGGCTTCTCGCTGGGCTGCCTCGCGCTGGTCAATGCGGTTAGTGGTCGACATATCCGTCTGCCTTCTCGTGGATGCCGTCCGGTCGACTGGAGCGGCGGGAAACGGGAAACCTGCACCTAGAGAGCCTGCGGAGAGCTAGGGTCGAACTGGCGGGATCGGCTTGTGACTCTGCCTCACCGATCACCGGTCAGGCCGTGCGGTGGATCTCGAAAACCTCTCGGAGCGCTCCGGGGTGGGGTGCTCTGAGTCCAGAGTCTATCCCCCTCTTAGAAAAGAGACACATAGAATCCCGAGATTCCCCCGAACGTGACCGAAAGCTGTTAGCCTTCCCCTATCGCAAGCTCCCTAGGGGCCTTGACGGGCCCTCAATCAGTACCACCCGCCCGAGAGGCCGGCCCCCGCGCTCTCTCACCCGTCCCAACGGCCCGTCACCACCCCTCCCTGTTGCTGCTGCTTGTGGCGTGAGCCCTGTTGGGTGGGCCGCGCGGAGCGTGGCACGCCTGGCCCGCACGGGAGTTGGGCCCGCGCCCGGTGTGGCTGGAGCGCAGCGGAGGCCACGGGGCGGCCGGAGGCTGGCCCCGGCCCGCAACGCGGGCCGCCTGCCCTGCGGTTGGGTGGCGG
>NZ_JBEYVW010000032.1:0-61272 GCF_040644175.1 Streptomyces sp. NPDC047017
TACGAGGTGAACAACACCTACCGCGCCGAACTCGAGAAGAAGACCGGCATCCTCTTCTCCGGCACCTCCCCCGACGGCAAACTCGTCGAATACGTCGAATACCCCCGCGACATCCACCCCTACCTCGTCGCCACCCAGGCCCACCCCGAACTCCGCTCCCGCCCGACCCGCCCCCACCCCCTCTTCGCCGGACTGGTGAAGGCGGCGGTCGCGCGCAAGATCGGCAAGTAGCGACCGGTTGTACGGTTGCCGGGGTGTCCGCCGCGAAGGCGGGCACCCCGGTTGCACCGGGGTACGGCTCGTGCGGAAGGACAGGCATGACGATCAGGGACACTCCGGAGGAGTGGGAGGTCCGGGGGACGCGGACCCCGTTCACCGGCGCCAAGACCTCGATGCGGACCGACGACGTGGTCATGCCCGACGGGTCGGTGGCCGGCCGCGACTACCAGGTCCACCCCGGCTCCGTCGCGGTGCTCGCCCTCGACGACGAGGACCGGGTCGTGGTGCTGCGCCAGTACCGCCACCCGGTGCGGCAGCGGCTGTGGGAGATCCCGGCCGGCCTGCTCGACGTGCCCGGCGAGAACCCGCTGCACGCCGCCCGGCGCGAGCTGTACGAGGAGGCGTACGTCAAGGCCGAGGACTGGCGGGTGCTGACCGACGTGTACAGCACCCCCGGCGGCTGCGACGAGGCCGTGCGGATCTTCCTCGCCCGTGAGCTGTCCGAGGCCGAGGGCGAGCGCTTCGCCGCGGAGCACGAGGAGACGGACATGGAGCTGGACCGGGTCCCGGTCGCGGACCTGGTGCGCGGGGTGCTCGCGGGAGAGCTGCACAACAACTGCCTCGCGGTCGGCGTCCTCGCGCTCACCGCGGCACGCCAGGGGGAGGGCCTGGAGGCTTTGCGCCCGGCGGAGGCACCGTGGCCGGCGCGCCCCTTCGCCTCCTGAACCGGCCGCTCTCCTGATCGTGTGACCATCGCCTGATCCGATCGGGCGACCTGCCCGCCGTGCTCCTCCCGGAACGTCGCAGAGCGTGAACTAGGCTCTTCAAACGCCCGTACCGGAGTCCCCGGCGGGTATGCGCGTGCGGTGGACGGGAGCGTGGCCCGTGACGGATCAGGCGGTGGACGCAGGTGGCGGGAACCTGACGCGTGACGACCGGCCGGCCGCGGCCCCACGCCCTCTCTTCCTGGGCCGCACCCGCGAGTTGAAGGACCTGCGCGCCGACATCGCGCGCGCCGGACTCGACACCATCTCCGGGCGCAAGGCGCCCCGCGCGCGCGTCCTGCTCATCGCGGGCCGGCCCGGCTCCGGCCGCACCGCGCTCGCCGAGAAACTGGTACGGCAGGTCGCCTCCCGCTACCCCGACGGCGTCCTGCGCGCCCGGCTCGGCGAACCCGACGGCACACCCGTCCCGGTCGAGCGCGCCGCGGGCGACCTGCTCACCGCCCTCGGCCTGCCGGTCCCGCCCGGCGCCCGCGAGGACGAACTCGCCGAGCGGCTGCGCGAGGCCCTCGCCGTGCGCCGCGTCCTGCTGCTGCTCGACGACGCGGCCGGCGCCGAACAGGTCGACGCGCTGCTGCCGGACAACGCCGACTGCCTGCTCGTCGCCGTCTCCCGCGGCCCCCTCACCGGCATCGCCGACGTCCGCCCCTGCACCCTGGGCGGCCTGGACGCCAAGTCCGGGGTGGAACTGCTGGCCGACCGCATCGACCCGGTCCGCATCACCGTCGACCCACGCGCCGCCGAGTCCCTGGTCGAGGTCTGCCAGGGCCAGCCCGCCGCCCTCGCCCTGGCCGGCGGCTGGCTCGCCGCCCACCCCAAGGAAGCCGTCTCCGACCTGGCCAAACGGCTGCACGCCGACCCCGGCGACGGCGCCGCGCTCGACCGCGTCCTCGACTTCGTGCACGGCGGCCTGCCGGGTCCGGCCGCCCGGATGCTGCGGCTGCTCTCCCTCGCCCCGGCCGGCGACGCCGACCCGCACACCGCCTCCGCGCTGGCCGGCTGCTCCCTGGAGAGCGCTCGCGCCCTGCTGGACCGGCTCACCGCCCTCGGCCTGCTGCGGGCCGTCCCCGCGCCGCTGCCCCGCTACGAGGTCCCCGGCTGCCTGCACCCGCTGCTGGCGGCGCTCGCCGCGCGCGAGGACCGGCCCGCCGAGCTGCAACTGGCCCGGGCCCGGATGCTGGAGCGGACCGTACGGCTGCTCCAGTCCTGCCGGGCGGCCACCGAGACCGAGGGCCCCGAGGCCGCCGAGCGGCTCAGGCAGCTGCCGCCCGCGCTGCGCTTCGCCTCCCGGGAGGCGGCCGGGGAGTGGCTGCGCGCCCGCCGGCCCGCGCTGCTGGCCGCCGCCCGGCTCGCGGTCGCCGACGGGGAGCTGGACACCCTGGCCCGCCGGCTGATGGCCCAGCTGGTGCGGGCCATGGTCGCCCACCTCGGCACCGAGGCCGCGGCCGGCGACCTCTACGGCGTGCACCGCCTGGTCCTGGACGTGTCCAGGCGCCAGGACCTGCCCCGCGAGCAGGCCGCCGCCCTGCTGAACCTGGCCGATCTGGACGCCCGCACCGGCCGCACCGCCGAGGCGCTGGCCCGCTACCGGACCGCGCTGGACGTCGGACGGGCGGCGAACGACCCCTACGCGACCGGCCGCGCGATGGAATCCGTAGGCGGCGCCCACCAGGAACTGGGGGACCACGACCGGGCGGCCGACTGGTTCGGCCGGGCCCTGGCCGAGCGGCTGGCGCGCGGTGAACACGCCGACGCCGCCCGGCTGTACGGCCGGATCGCCACGGCGTACACCTACACCGGCCGCTACGGCGAGGCGCTGCGCAACTGGCGGGCCGCCGTCGCCGGTCACCGCAGGACGGGCGATGTCCCGGCCCACGCACGGGCGTTGAGCGAACTGGCCCGGGTACAGGAGTACGCGGGCCGCCCGGCGGAATGCCTGCGGACCTGCCAGGAAGCCGTCGAGTGGGCCCGCCGCGCCGAGGACGTACGGCTGCAGGCCGCGCTGCAACTGCGGCTGGCCGACACCCTGGAACGCCTCGGTGATCCGGCGGCGGCGCGGCTGCACCGCGGGGCCGCCGAGCGCCTGCTCACGGGCGAGATCCGGCCGGCCGGGGACCGGGCCGAGGACGGCCAGGGGGACAGTACGGCCGATACATCGCAGGCACAAGACTCTGGAGCCTGCGAAATCCGCAGCACATCTGCTGAAGATTGATGCAATGAAAGGCTAGACAGGGAGAACGCCTTCATTAGACTGGCTCTGCCGCTCGTTCCCCTGCGGTGTCTCCTGGTATGCCCCCGCATGCCGGGGTACGTCTTTATTGCCCCACATTCCCTGAGTCAAGGACCGTGATCGACGTGAAGGTCGGCATCCCCCGCGAGGTCAAGAACAACGAGTTCCGGGTGGCCATCACCCCGGCCGGCGTGCACGAGCTGGTGCGCCACGGCCACCAGGTCGTCGTCGAGCGGAACGCCGGCGTCGGCTCCTCGATCCCGGACGCGGAGTACGTCTCCGCCGGCGCCGAGATCCTGGAGACCGCCGACGAGGTCTGGGCCGCCGCCGACCTGCTGCTCAAGGTCAAGGAGCCCATCGCGGAGGAGTACCACCGCCTCCGCAAGGACCAGATCCTCTTCACCTACCTGCACCTGGCCGCTTCCCAGGAGTGCACGGACGCCCTCCTGGCCTCGGGCACCACGGCGATCGCCTACGAGACCGTCGAACTGCCGGGCCGCGCCCTGCCGCTGCTCGCCCCGATGTCCGAGGTCGCGGGCCGCCTCGCCCCGCAGGTCGGCGCCTACCACCTGATGGCCGCCGCCGGCGGCCGCGGTGTGCTGCCGGGCGGCGTCCCGGGTGTGCCGGCCGGCAAGGCCGTCATCATCGGCGGCGGCGTCTCCGGCTGGAACGCCGCGCAGATCGCCATCGGCCTGGGCTTCCACGTGACCCTGCTCGACAAGGACATCAACAAGCTCAAGGAAGCCGACAAGATCTTCGGCACGAAGATCCAGACCGTCGTCTCCAACACCTTCGAGCTGGAGAAGGCCTGCCTGGACGCCGACCTCGTGGTCGGCGCGGTGCTCATCCCGGGCGCCAAGGCCCCCAAGCTGGTCACCAACGAGCTGGTCTCCCGCATGAAGTCCGGCAGTGTCCTTGTCGACATCGCGATCGACCAGGGCGGCTGCTTCGAGGACTCGCACGCCACCACGCACGCCGAGCCGACCTTCAAGGTCCACGAGTCGGTGTTCTACTGCGTCGCCAACATGCCCGGCGCGGTGCCCAACACCTCGACCTACGCGCTCACCAACGCCACGCTGCCGTACATCGTCTCGCTGGCCAACAACGGCTGGGTCGAGGCGCTGCGCCGCGACGCCGCGCTGGCCAAGGGTCTCAACACCCATGACGGCAAGGTCGTTTACCGCGAGGTCGCCGAGGCCCACGGCCTGGACCACGTGGAGCTGGCCACCCTGCTCGGCTGAGTCCGGGATCGAGGAGTCGACCAAGTCACCCCGCAGGAAAAGGCGATACGTCAACACGTGCCGTCAACGCCACGCACCCGGCCGGACCTTGCCCCACAAGGTCCGGCCGGATGTGTGTATGGTCACTTCGCCGCACTCGGTCAACTCGCCTCGAACACAACCTTTCGACCGATTCGCGTACCGGTGAAACCTGCCGTGCGACGGCCGTACGCCCTTGACAGAGGGATGTTTCATTGCCGACACATCGGGCCGGGTCCGGCGGATTGTGTTGCTGCGGACGCCCGACACGCCATAGAGTCGCAAACCGTCGGCATGGTGCCACGCTGACCTGTCTAGAAGTTTCCTGGTCACCAAGGAGGTAAGACGACTTGTGAATGAGTCGACATTTTCTCCCGGGGGTGGTCCAGGAATGCCTGTGCAGGGCCAGAGCCCCACGGGGCCCGAGGCTGTCGGCTCCGTCGCTGTGCGCACCTTCGCAGCCCACCAGGGTCACCGGTTCTCAGGGGTGACCCAGCCAGGACACCAGAGCATGGATGGCCATCACGTGAACGCCATGGCCGGCGACGGAAGTGGCGCGCCCCACAACCACTTCGCCGACTACGACGAACTGCCCGAGGGGCACTTCTACGACCCCGACGCCGAGTACGAGCCCGATCCGGAGTACGCGGCCACGCTCGCGCCCGACGCTGCCCGCCAGCGCCGTGAGCGCGTCGGCCCGACCGGACGCCCGCTGCCGTACTTCCCGATCCCGGGCCCGCTGACCGACCACGGACCCGCGAAGATCATCGCGATGTGCAACCAGAAGGGCGGCGTCGGCAAGACCACGTCGACCATCAACCTGGGTGCCGCGCTCGCGGAGTACGGACGCCGGGTGCTGCTCGTGGACTTCGACCCGCAGGGCGCGCTGTCGGTGGGTCTCGGCGTCAACCCCATGGAGCTGGACCTCACGGTCTACAACCTGCTCATGGAGCGGGGCATGTCCGCGGACGAGGTCCTGCTGAAGACGGCGGTCCCCAACATGGACCTGCTGCCCAGCAACATCGACCTGTCGGCGGCGGAGGTCCAGCTGGTCTCCGAGGTCGCGCGCGAGTCCACGCTCCAGCGCGCGCTCAAGCCGCTGATGGACGACTACGACTACATCGTCATCGACTGCCAGCCCTCGCTCGGCCTGCTCACCGTCAACGCCCTCACGGCCGCGCACAAGGTGATCGTGCCGCTGGAGTGCGAGTTCTTCGCGCTGCGCGGTGTCGCGCTGCTGACCGAGACGATCGAGAAGGTCCAGGAGCGGCTCAACCCCGACCTGGAGCTGGACGGCATCCTCGCCACGATGTACGACTCGCGCACCGTGCACAGCCGTGAGGTGCTCGCGCGCGTCGTCGAGGCGTTCGACGACCACGTCTACCACACGGTCATCGGCCGCACGGTCCGCTTCCCGGAGACCACGGTGGCCGGTGAGCCGATCACCACGTACGCCTCCAACTCCGTGGGTGCCGCCGCCTATCGCCAGCTCGCCAGGGAGGTGCTCGCCCGGTGTCACGCCGAGTGAGTCTGCCGGGGGCCGACGAACTGTTCCGTACGACAGGGGGGACGGCGCTCCAGGCGTCCACTCCCCGGCGCCAGGCCGGCGGCGAGGCCCGGGTGCCCGCCCCCGCGGGGGAGAGCGACCCGGCGTCCGCGCCGGCGGAGGACGCCCCGCAGTCGGTGCCCGCGCGGGGCGGCGACGGCGAGGGCGCGGAGCACGCGGCGGCCGACGCCGAGCCGGCCGAGGCCGGGGAGTCCCGCAGCAGGGGCGCGAACGGGCCGGGCGCGGAGCGCGCCGGACGGCGCCAGGGCGCGCCGGACGGCGCCGGTGCGGCCGCCGACGCGCCGCGCAAGCGCGGGCGGGCGGCCGCCCGCCGGCCCAGCGGCCGCGAGCGGCACGACGAGAAGATCACCGTGTACGTCTCCGCCGAGGAGCTGATGGACCTGGAGCACGCCCGGCTGGTGCTCCGCGGCGAGCACGGCCTCGCCGTCGACCGGGGCCGGATCGTGCGGGAGGCGGTCGCCGTCGTCCTCGCCGATCTGGAGTCCCGCGGGGACGCGAGCATCCTCGTCCGCCGGCTGCGCGGGCGGTAGCGGTAGCCTGCGGAGGCCATGACCTCGAACGACGTCCCTCCCGCCGCCCCGGGCCCCGCCGCCCGCAGACGCGTGCTGGGCAGGGGCCCGGGCACCACCGCCCCCCACTCGGAACAGACCGGTCCCACCGCCCCGGCGGCCCGGGCACCCGAGTCCCCTCCGGCCGAGCCGGTCGCCGCCGAGCCGTCTGCCGCCGAGCCGGTCGCCGCCGAGCCCGGGACTCCGGACACCGCGCCCCCGCCGCTGTCCGCCCCCGGTCTCGCGCCGGCTCCCGCCCCCGATCCCGACAGCGCCCCGGAGGCCGGCGACGGTGTCTTCAAGGTGCGGCTCTCGAACTTCGAGGGGCCCTTCGACCTGCTCCTCCAGCTGATCTCCAAGCACAAGCTGGACGTCACCGAGGTCGCCCTGTCCAAGGTCACCGACGAGTTCATGGCGCACATCCGGGCGATGGGGCCGGACTGGGACCTGGACCAGACGACCGAGTTCCTGGTGGTGGCGGCCACCCTGCTGGACCTGAAGGCGGCCCGGCTGCTGCCCGCCGCCGAGGTGGAGGACGAGGGGGACCTCGCCCTGCTGGAAGCCCGCGACCTGCTGTTCGCGCGGCTGCTCCAGTACCGCGCCTACAAGCAGATCGCCGACATCTTCAACCGGCGCCTGGACGAGGAGGGCCGCCGCTACCCCCGTACCGTCGGCCTCGAACCGCACCACGCCGACCTGCTGCCCGAGGTCGTCATCAGCATCGGCCCCGAGGGCTTCGCCCGGCTGGCCGTCAAGGCGATGCAGCCCAGGCCCGAGCCGCGGGTGTACGTCGACCACATCCACGCGCCGCTGGTCAGCGTGCAGGAGCAGGCCGCGATCGTGGTCGCGCGGCTGCGCGAGGCGGGCGAGGCGGGCTTCCAGGACCTCGTCGCGGACACCGACGACACCCTCACGGTCGTGGCCCGCTTCCTGGCCCTCCTGGAGCTGTACCGGGAGAAGGCCGTCGCACTCGACCAGGAGACCGCCCTCGGCGACCTGATCGTGCGCTGGACCGGCGGGGACGTGGACGCGCACACGATGGTGACCGACGAGTTCGACCGGCCGCCCGAGGCGCCGAAGGAGGAGGAGAAGCCATGAGCGCCATGAGCGAGGAGAGCCCGCGGCCCCCG
Organism: Streptomyces sp. NPDC047017; assembly: GCF_040644175.1. Taxonomy (NCBI): domain Bacteria; kingdom Bacillati; phylum Actinomycetota; class Actinomycetes; order Kitasatosporales; family Streptomycetaceae; genus Streptomyces; species Streptomyces sp. NPDC047017. Next base: position 7,736 of record NZ_JBEYVW010000032.1, read on the forward strand.
GCGGACCCGGGTGACGTCGCCGGCCTCGACCTCAAGCCCGCCCTGGAGGCCGTCCTCATGGTCGTGGACGAACCCGCGACCGAGGAGCAGCTCGCGAAGACGCTGGAGCGGCCCCCGCGGCAGATCGCGGACGCGTTGCGCGAGCTGGCCGACGAGTACACCGCGCAGCGGCGCGGCTTCGAGCTGCGGCTGGTCGCCGGCGGCTGGCGCTTCTACACCCGCCCCGAGTACGCCGCCGCCGTCGAGGGCTTCGTCCTGGACGGCCAGCAGGCCCGGCTCACCCAGGCCGCGCTGGAGACCCTGGCGGTGGTCGCCTACCGCCAGCCGGTCAGCCGCAGCCGGGTCTCCGCCGTGCGCGGGGTCAACTGCGACGGCGTGATGCGCACCCTGCTCCAGCGCGGACTGGTCGAGGAGGCGGGCACGGAACCCGAAACAGGTGCGATCCTGTACAGGACGACGAACTACTTCCTGGAGCGGATGGGCCTGCGCGGTCTGGACGAGCTCCCGGAGCTCGCGCCCTTCCTCCCGGAGGCGGAGGCGATCGAGGCCGAGACCCAGGAGGCCGTACCGTCGTTCGACCCGGACGCCCCGGACCCGGACGAGGGCTTCGGGACACACATGACTGACACGACGACGACGGAACTTTGATGCGAAGCAGCGGCAGCGGCAAGAGCGGCGGGCGCGGTAACCACCGCGGCGCCGGCAACGACAGGGACCAGAAGCAGGGGCAGGACCGCCCCCGCAAGCCCCGCCCCGAGGAGCGCCGCTACGACGTGGGCCCCGGCGCCACGAAGGACGGCCCCAAGGCGGGGCGCGGCGGCGCGGCCCGCGGCGGCGCCAAGGGCGGCCCCAGGAGGCCCGACGCCCAGGGCGGGCGTACGGCTCCGGCGCGCTCGCGCGAGTACGAGACGCGCGCGGAGGAGCGCAACCGCGAGCGGTACGCGGGCAAGAAGGACATCAAGCTGCCCAAGACCTTCCCGGGCGCCGAGCAGGAGGGCGAGCGGCTGCAGAAGGTGCTCGCCCGCGCCGGGTACGGTTCGCGGCGCGCCTGCGAGGAGCTGATCGAGCAGGCGCGGGTCGAGGTGAACGGCGAGATCGTCCTGGAGCAGGGCCGCCGGGTCGACCCGGAGAACGACGAGGTCAAGGTCGACGGCCTGACCGTGGCCACGCAGTCGTACCAGTTCTTCTCGCTGAACAAGCCCGCCGGGGTCGTCTCCACCATGGAGGACCCGGAGGGCCGCCAGTGCCTCGGTGACTACGTCACCAACCGCGAGACGCGCCTGTTCCACGTCGGCCGGCTCGACACCGAGACCGAGGGCGTCATCCTGCTCACCAACCACGGCGAGCTGGCGCACCGCCTCACCCACCCCAAGTACGGCGTGCGCAAGACCTACCTCGCGCACATCGTCGGCCCGATCCCGCGCGACCTGGGCAAGCGCCTCAAGGACGGCATCCAGCTGGAGGACGGCTACGCGCGCGCGGACCACTTCCGGGTCGTCGAGCAGACCGGCAAGAACTACCTGGTCGAGGTCACCCTGCACGAGGGCCGCAAGCACATCGTGCGCCGCATGCTGGCCGAGGCCGGCTTCCCGGTCGACAAGCTGGTGCGCACCGCCTTCGGCCCCATCACCCTGGGCGACCAGAAGTCCGGCTGGCTGCGCCGCCTGTCCAACACCGAGGTCGGCATGCTGATGCAGGAGGTCGACCTGTAGGCGTCCACCCCGGCCCCGGGGCTTCGGCGAGCGGGCGGTGGCGCTGTACGGTGCGGACAACGCCACCGCCGAGGCGTGTCCGCCGCCGTTCAGGCCCGCCTCCGAAGACGTCCGCATGCCCACCACGACCGCCGGCCGGCGTGCCGCGACGGGAGCGCTGCTGGGGCTGGCCCTGGGCGACGCGCTGGGGTTCCCGACCGAGTTCAACGACGTGCCCTCGGTTCTCGCCCAGTGCGGGCCGTGGCGGCGGCTGGAGCTGCCGCGCCCGGCGATCGTCACCGACGACACCCAGATGACGCCGGCGCCTGGCCGTCCGACTGGACCGCCCGCATCGAGTACCGGGCCGAACTGCCGGCGCTCGGCGCCCTCTGGGACGCCTGAGCGGCGCGCGGCCGGGCGGGGCGGGGGCTGTCAGGGGCGTTCGGTGCGCGGGGCGTGTACGGCGGCGTCCTGCGCGTGTCCGCCGTCCGGGGCGGCCGTGAGGGCCGAGTCGCGGCGTACGCGGTGCAGGAAGTCCGCCACGCGGCGCTGGTCGGGTTCGGCGGGCAGGGGGCTGCGGGGGAGGGCGTGTTCGGCCTCGGTGGCCAGGCGGGTCATGCGGGACTCGACCTCGGACCAGGGGACCTCGCCGCGCTTGACCGCCAGCAGGTGGTCGCGCTCGGCGCCGACGTCCAGGGTGAGTTCGCCGGTGCGCAGCAGGTCGCGGGCGGTGAGGAGCAGGCGCAGCAGGTGCACGGCGTGCTTCCAGCGCGGGGCGCCGTGCGTGCGCAGCGCGGCGGCGAGCCTGCGGTGCTGGGCGACGGCGTACCCGGTGAAGGTGGTGTGCACCCGGCGGGACAGGAACGCCCCGCGCAGCGCGAGCAGTTCGCGGCCCCGGTCGTCGGCGTGCTCCACCAGCGGGGAGTGCAGGCACTCCAGGACGTTCGGATCGGCGCGCAGCGCCAGCTCGCAGAAGCGTTCCAGCTCCCAGCTGAACTGCTCGGGCAGCGGGCCGTCCACATGCGTCGGCGGCTTCTGGAAGCGCCAGAAGAGCGGGGTGGGGGCGACGAAGACGCCACGGCGGTCCGTGTCGCTGTCCTCCGTCGCCAGCCCGAAGGCCCGCGAGCCCATGACACAGGAGTAGATGGTGTGGTCGCGTACCAGATCCTCGGGCTGCATGCCCGGGAGCGTACGCGGCCCCTTCAGGTCAGGCGGATGGAATTTCCCCGCACCTCGATCTTCCTGGCGGCCAGCGGGCTGGTCGCCGGGCCGTGCGTGACCGAGCCGTCGGCGATGTGGAACATGCTGCCGTGGCAGGGGCAGTCGATGGTGCCGTCGGCGACCTCGGCCACCGTGCAGCCCTGGTGGGTGCAGACCGCCGAGAACGCCTTGAACTGGCCCTGGGACGGCTGGGTGACGACCACCCGCTGCTCCTTGAAGACCTTGCCCCCGCCGATCGGGATGTCGCTCGTGCGGGCCAGTTCGCCCCCGGCCGCCGAGCTGTGCGGGGGCGAGGTCGCGGCCGCCGGGGCCGAGGACGTCGCGGCCGTGGTGGCCGGCGCGGCCGGGGCCGACGAGGACGTGCTGGTACTGCCCGAGTTCGAGTCGCTGCAACCGGCGGCGAGCGCAACCGCGCCCGTCGCGAGAACCGTGCGCCGGGTCGAGCCCTGTGTCATGCCGTCACTCCGAGAGGTGCCGAAGGGAAGTCGCTCCGAGTGGAGCGGCGGCAATCTTCGCACCGAAATACCCCAAGACGAAGTAAATCGGAAGGTAACTCCCCAAAAGCCACTCCCGTCGGGTGTCTCAGCGGGCGGGCGCGGTGCGTGCCCGGCCGCCCGGCTGACTAGGCTGGACGGCCGAGGACAGACACACGCACATCAGCGAGGAGCAGCGCCGTGGCGGTACGAGCGGTCCGGGGGGCCGTCCAGCTGGAGCGGGACGAAGCCGGCCACATGAGCGAGCAGGTCGAGGCCCTGCTCACCGCCGTCCTGGAGCGGAACGGACTGAGCGCCGACGACCTGATCAGCATCTGGTTCACGGCCACGCCCGACCTGCACAGCGACTTCCCGGCGGTCGCCGCCCGCCGGCTCGGCATCGTCGACGTACCGCTGATCTGCGCGCAGGAACTGGACATCGAGGGCGCGATGCCCCGCGTCGTACGGCTCCTCGCGCACATCGAGACCGACCGGCCGCGCACCGGGATCGCCCATGTGTACCTCGGCGCGGCGGCCGCCCTGCGCAAGGACATCGCCCAGTGAGGACCGCGCTCGTCATCGGCACCGGCCTGATCGGCACCTCCGCCGCCCTGGCCCTCGCGCAGCGCGGCGTGACCGTGCACCTGGCCGACCGCGACCCAGAGCAAGCCCGTACGGCCGTCGCGCTCGGCGCCGGCACCGACGCGGCCCCGGACGGCCCCGTCGACCTGGCGATCGTGGCCGCCCCGCCGGCCCATGTGGCCGCCGTGCTCGCCGACGCCATGCGCCGGGACGCGGCCCGCGGCTACCTGGACGTGGCCAGCGTCAAGGGCGGCCCGCGCCGCGAGCTGGAGGCGCTGGGCCTGGACCTGACCGGCTACCTCGGCACCCACCCCATGTCGGGCCGCGAGAAGTCCGGCCCGCTGGCCGCCACCGCCGACCTCTTCGAGGGCCGCCCCTGGGTGCTCACCCCCACCCGCGACACCGACACCGAGGTCCTCAACCTCGCCCTGGAGCTGGTCTCGCACTGCCGCGCGGTACCGGTCGTCATGGACGCCGACGCCCACGACCGCGCCGTGGCCCTGGTCTCCCACATGCCCCAGCTCGTCTCCAGCACGGTCGCCGCGCGCCTGGAGCACGCCGAGGAGGCCGCCGTACGGCTGTGCGGGCAGGGCATCCGGGACGTGACCCGGATCGCGGCCTCCGACCCGCGGATGTGGATCGACATCCTGTCGGCCAACCCGGGCCCGGTCGCCGACCTGCTCTCCGACGTCGCCGCCGACCTGGCCGAGGCGGTGCGGGCGCTGCGCGCGCTGCAGTCCGCCGACCAGGACGAGCGCCGCGCGGGCGGCGCCGGCATCGAGGACGTGCTGCGGCGGGGCAACGCGGGCCGGGTCCGGGTCCCCGGCAAGCACGGCTCCGCGCCGCGCGCCTACGAGGTCGTCGCCGTGCTCATCGACGACCAGCCCGGGCAGCTGGCCCGCATCTTCGCGGACGCGGGAGCCGCCGGGGTCAACATCGAGGACGTACGGATCGAGCACGCCACCGGGCAGCAGGCCGGCCTGGTGCAGCTGATGGTCGAACCGCGGGCGGTCCCGGTCCTGACGGCGGCCCTGCGGGACCGGGGCTGGGCCCTGCGCCAGTAGCCGACGCGCGGCGGGGCCCCTCCCGGCCCCCCGGGAGGGGCCCCGCGCACGCCACCCGTATGGCGGGGTCCGGGAAGCCAGTAACCTTGTGCGGGGGCGTCCTCGCGTCCCGCACACCCATCCACCACCCTTCACCAGGAAGGTGCCCCGCTGTGGAAGACGGCGCCGCCCGGACCGCCCAGCCCGTGATTGTCGCCATCGACGGCCCCTCCGGCACGGGCAAGTCGAGCACGTCCAAGGCCGTGGCCGCGCAACTCGGCCTCAGCTACCTGGACACCGGCGCCCAGTACCGGGCGATCACCTGGTGGATGGTGACCAACGGCATCGACATCGACGACCCCACCGCGATCGCCGCCGTGGCCGCCAAGCCCGAGATCGTCTCCGGCACCGACCCGGCCCAGCCGACGATCACCGTCGACGGCGTGGACGTGGCCGGCCCGGTCCGCACCCAGGAGGTCACCTCCCGGGTCAGCGCGGTCAGCGCGGTGCCCGAGGTGCGCACCGTCATCACCGAGCTGCAGCGCTCGCTGGCCGCCGCCGCGCGGGACGGCATCGTCGTCGAGGGCCGCGACATCGGCACCACCGTGCTGCCCGACGCCGACCTCAAGATCTTCCTCACCGCCTCCCCGGAGGCCCGCGCGGCCCGCCGCAGCGGCGAGCTGAAGGGCGCCGACGTCAAGGCCACCCGGGAGGCCCTGATCAAGCGGGACGCGGCCGACTCCAGCCGGACCACCTCCCCGCTGGCCAAGGCCGGCGACGCGGTCGAGGTGGACACCACCGAGCTCACCCTCGCCCAGGTCATCGAGTGCGTCGTCACCCTGGTCGAGGAGAAGCGGGCCGCGAAGTGACTCCCGCGTCCGAGCGCACGGCGGGCCTCCCGTCGGAACGCGGCGCCGACGTCGGCCGGAGGATCGGCGTCGGGCTGATGTACGGGCTGTGGCGCCCGCGGGTGCTCGGCGGCTGGAAGGTGCCCGCCACCGGACCGGTGATCTTCGCCGTCAACCACTCGCACAACGTCGACGGCCCGATGGTCATGGGCGTGGCGCCCCGGCCGGTGCACTTCCTGATCAAGAAGGAGGCGTTCGTCGGCCCGCTCGGCTCCTTCCTGACCGGCATCGGCCAGGTCCAGGTGGACCGGCACAGCACCGACCGCACGGCGATCACCCGGGCGCTCGGCGTCCTCGGCCAGGGCGGCGTCCTCGGCATCTTCCCCGAGGGCACCCGCGGCGAGGGCGACTTCGCCTCGCTGCGCGCCGGACTCGCCTACTTCGCCGTGCGCAGCGGCGCGCCCATCGTCCCGGTGGCCGTGCTGGGAAGTTCCGAACGGCCCGGACGGCTGATCAAGGGGCTGCCCCCGCTGCGCTCCCGCGTCGACGTCGTCTTCGGCGACCCGTTCCAGGCGGGCGACGGCAGCGGCCGGCGGACCCGGCGGGTGCTGGACACCGCCACCGAGCACATCCAGAAGCAGCTCGCCGACCACCTGGAAAACGCCAGGCGCGCCACCGGCCGCCGGGTGACACTCAAGTAGTGGACCGCGGCCTCCCGCCGCGCGCCACCGACCACCACACTGAACTACGAGGTACGGACTTCATGAACGACGACATCCAGCCCGACGGCTCGGCCGCGCACGAGTACGAGCACGGGGCGCTCGGCGACGCCGAGTACGCGGAGTTCATGGAGCTCGCCGCGGAAGAGGGCTTCGACATCGAGGACGTCGAAGGCGCCATCGAGGCCGCCGGACACGGCCCGCTGCCCGTTCTCGCCGTCGTCGGCCGCCCCAATGTCGGCAAGTCGACCCTGGTGAACCGCATCATCGGCCGCCGCGAGGCGGTCGTCGAGGACAAGCCCGGCGTCACCCGCGACCGGGTCACCTACGAGGCCGAGTGGGCCGGGCGCCGCTTCAAGGTCGTCGACACCGGCGGCTGGGAGCAGGACGTCCTCGGCATCGACGCCTCCGTGGCCGCGCAGGCCGAGTACGCCATCGAGGCCGCCGACGCGGTCGTCTTCGTCGTCGACGCCAAGGTGGGCGCCACCGACACCGACGAGGCCGTGGTGCGGCTGCTGCGCAAGGCCGGCAAGCCCGTGGTGCTGTGCGCCAACAAGGTCGACGGCCCCAGCGGCGAGGCCGACGCCTCCTACCTGTGGTCCCTCGGCCTCGGCGAGCCGCACCCCGTCTCGGCGCTGCACGGCCGCGGCACCGGCGACATGCTGGACCGCGTCCTGGAGGTGCTGCCCGAGGCGCCCCGGGAGACCTTCGGCGCCGGCGGCGTCGGCGGCCCGCGCCGCATCGCCCTGATCGGCCGCCCCAACGTCGGCAAGTCCTCGCTGCTGAACAAGGTGGCCGGCGAGGAGCGGGTCGTCGTCAACGAGCTGGCGGGCACCACCCGCGACCCGGTCGACGAGCTGATCGAACTGGGCGGCGTCACCTGGAAGTTCGTCGACACCGCCGGTATCCGCAAGCGGGTCCACCTCCAGCAGGGCGCGGACTACTACGCCTCGCTGCGCACCGCGGCCGCCGTGGAGAAGGCCGAGGTCGCCGTCATCCTGATCGACGGCTCCGAGTCCATCTCCGTGCAGGACCAGCGGATCGTCACCATGGCCGTCGAGGCGGGCCGCGCGATCGTCCTGGCCTACAACAAGTGGGACACCCTCGACGAGGAGCGCCGCTACTACCTGGAGCGGGAGATCGAGACCGAGCTGGGCCAGGTCGCCTGGGCCCCTCGGGTGAACGTCTCGGCGCGCACCGGGCGGCACATGGAGAAGCTCGTCCCGGCCATCGAGACGGCCCTTGCGGGCTGGGAGACCCGGGTGCCGACCGGCAGGCTGAACGCCTTCCTGGGCGAGCTGGTCTCCGCCCACCCGCACCCGATCCGGGGCGGCAAGCAGCCGCGCATCCTGTTCGGCACCCAGGCCGGCACCAAGCCGCCGCGGTTCGTGCTGTTCGCCTCGGGCTTCATCGAGGCGGGCTACCGCCGCTTCATCGAGCGCCGGCTGCGCGAGGAGTTCAGCTTCGAGGGTACGCCGATCCATATCTCGGTGCGGGTGCGCGAGAAGCGCGGCGCGAAGAAGAAGTGACGCGGCCGCGCGGACGGCGCGGACGGAGGTGAGAAGGGCGGCCCCCCGGTGCGGGGAGCCGCCCTTTCCCTGTCCGTACGCCGACCTGTATGCCGGCCGTACGCCGATCCGTGTGCCCTCCGTACCCCGGGGGTCGCCCGTACGCCGGGGCCGTCAGGTGGCGCGGCGCGGGCCGGGCGGCAGTGCCGCCGGGACGTGGTGCATCCCGGTGCCGGTCTCCTGCCGCCCCACGGTCCCGACGCGCTGCCACAGCGACTGCTGCTGACCGGTGCCGTGCCGGGTGCTGTACGCCCCCGCGCTGTAGGCGATGTACGCGTTCGGGCCCGCGCCGTGCGGGAGGTTCCCGAACGCGACGAAACCCAGGTCCTCCTCGCCGCTGCGGTCGCCCGGCAGCGTCCGGTAGGACTTGACGTACTCGGCGTAGAGCGCGTCGTAGATCGGCGTGGCCGACGCGCCGCCGTGCGGATCGTCGGCCGGCCGCGCGGACCGGATCGGCTGGTAGGACTGGCGGCGGGGAAGGTCATATGCGTGCACGTATGTCCAAACGACCCCGAACCGGAAGAGATGCGGCTCAGGTCCCGGCCAGCGGCAGCGTGGCCGCGACCAGCCTGCCCCGCGCCGCCGCCTTGTCCAGCGCACCGCGCAGCAGGTCCTCGCGCGGCTGCCGCCCGATGGACCCGACCGGGGCGGCGAACAGCAGCACCTGCTGGTGCTTGTTGGCGGCCGCCCGCCAGCCGTCGCTGACCTGGAGCGGCTGGTGCGCCTGCCACCAGGCCGCCGTACCGCCGCCGCCGTTCGCGGCGGGCTGGAGTACGGCGTGCAGCTGGCCCATGGCCAGCAGCACCGACCAGCCGTGCAGCACCGGCGGCACCGAGCCGAGGTCCGCCACGGGCTGGTAGCCCTGCTCGGTGAGCAGCGTCAGGAAGTCGTCGCCGGGGCCGGTCGTGCCCGGCCGCACGATGGGCGCGGTCGGCTCGACCACCAGCGCGGGGTGCAGTTCCCCGGCGACCAGGACCAGGCCGCTGGTCACCCCCAGCACGGCCTGCTCGGGGACGGCCCTCTCCGGCGCGGGCTGCTGCGGCAGGCCCTGGGCGGGCACCCCGGCGGCGGCGCCCGCGTCCGCGTTGATGGACCGGACCGCGCCCCGCAGCTGATCCTCGGTGACCTGGACGACCTGCGAGGGCAGGCAGGTGGAGTGGGCGAAGGCGAGGACGGCGGTCTCGTCCCCGACGAACAGAACGGTGCTGGTGCGCTCCTGCGCGGAGTCGCCGGGGGTGCGGCAGGACGTGCAGTCGTAACTGCCCGGGGCGTTCTCTCCGGCGAGCAGCCGGTCGGCTTCTTCGTCGCCGATCTCGGCGCGTACGGCGTCGCTGACGTCGAGCATGCGCGGCACGGGTGGCTCCTCGGGATGCGGTGCGGCGGCGACCGGGTGGCTCCCGGCCCATGAACCGGGAGGGCCCCCGGCTCATGCAGAAGACAACGGGCGATCCGCGGCGGGGGTCACGCCCCGCGGCGAACCGAATGCACCTCCCCGACCGATGGTGACCATAAAGTGTTCGACTTGTTACTTTGCGTCAACTGTCAGAAGAGTGACCGGCCTTCGAGGACCGTGGCTGTCCGCGAGGGCTGGAAGACTCGCCCCCATGGTGGAGACCTCTGCTCGACTGCTGCGGCTGCTCTCGTTGCTCCAGGCCCACCGGGACTGGTCCGGTGCCGAGCTGGCCGACCGGCTCGGGGTGACCGCGCGTACGGTGCGCCGGGACGTGGACCGGCTGCGGGAACTGGGCTACCCGGTGCACGCGAGTCCCGGCACCGGGGGCGGCTACCAGCTGGGCGCGGGCGCCGAGCTGCCCCCGCTGCTCCTGGACGACGACGAGGCGGTCGCCGTCGCCGTGGGGCTGCGCACCGCCGCCGGGCAGGGCATCGAGGGCATCGAGGGCATCGGCGAGACCTCCGTGCGGGCGCTGGCCAAACTGGAGCAGGTGCTGCCGGGCCGGCTGCGCCGCCGGGTCGGCGCCCTCACCGCCTTCACCGTGCCGATGCTGCGCGGCCCGGGCACCGGGATCGTGGACCCGGCCGTGCTGACCGAACTGGCCCAGCTGTGCCGGGACGCCGAGCGGCTGCGGTTCGCGTACCGCGGCCACGACGGCGACCCGACCCGCCGGACCGTCGAACCGCACCGCCTGGTGTGCACCGAGCGCCGCTGGTATCTGGTCGCCTGGGACCTGGACCGCGAGGACTGGCGCACGTTCCGCGTCGACCGGATCACCCCGAGGCCGCCGCACGGCCCGCGCTTCACCCCGCGCACCCCGCCCGCCGGCGACCTCGCCGCCTATGTCTCCGAGGGCGTCTCCCGGCGCGTGTACGCCACCCAGGCCGTGGTCCGGCTGCTGGTGCCGCGGACGGAGGCGGCCGAGCGGGTCTTGCCCTCGGCCGGGACGCTGGAGCCGGACGACGGACCGGACTCCTGCATCCTGCGCACCGGCGCCCCGAGCCTGGAGGTGATGGCCGTGCACGTGCTGATGACGGGCCTGCCGTTCGAGGTGCTGGAGCCCGCCGGGCTGACCGAGGTGCTGCGGGCCGTCCGTGACCGGCTCGACGCGGCGCTGTCCCGCGGCGGCCCGGAGGGCACCGCCGCGGACGGCACCGGCACCCACCGCGCCGGCCCGCACGGCACCGGCACGGGCGGCGCCGTTACCGGTGGCGCTGTCCCCGGACGGTGAAATTGCTGTGCGCGCCGGGTTCCGCGCGCGGTGCGCGCACGGGTGTGGAGGAATGCGGGAGGAACGGCCCGTCGAACACACCTCGTCCCGGTTGCCGTCCCGTTCTCCCGGCCCTTTCCGCAAGGCTTTTCCCGGCCTGTTCGGGCCTCGGGGGAATTACGTTCGAATACCCGCGGAAGAGGGAACAACTCCTCCCGGGACCGAGGAAGTTCAGCCGGACACCGTCGTGGTGATCTTGTGACGTAAACGTGACAGGGGCGGCTGAGGCGGCTCACGTGACTCCCGGGGCGGTGGTGAGCTTCCCCCGTCGCCGCCCGGCGTCTAGCGTGGCGGCATGGCACCGATTCCCACTCCGCCCGCGGAGTCCCAGGACAGTCCGGAAGGGTACGTCGGCCTGGAGGCCGGCCGGGCCGAGCGGCTCGCGCGCGACCGGGGCTGGACCACGGTGCGCGCCCTGGCGCCGGGCACCGTCATCACCATGGAGTACCGGGTGGGACGGCTCAACTTCGAGGTCGAGGACGGGCGGGTGGCCCGCGCCTGGAAGGGCTGAGCCGGTCAGGGGCGGGCCGCCGAGGCCGTACCGCGCGGCACCCGGTCGGGGTGCGGCGGGCGGCGGCCGCCGGCCGGGCCGAGCGGCAGGCGCTCCGCGCGCGCCGGGTGCGGACCGGGGGCGAGGTAGACCGGCGCCCGGGCCGAGCGGCTCGCGCCGACCGTCTCGCGGGCCGACGCGGCCTCCTTCGGGGCGCCGGCCGGACGCGGCCGGCGCAGCGCGGGCACGCCCACGGGCAGGGCCGGGACGGGGGCCCGCAGCGGCCGCTCGCGCCGGGCCCGCCAGCGGTCGCGCAGGTCGAACAGGGCGGTCTCGGTACGCGCGATCAGCGGCTCGCACCACGGCAGCGCCAGCAGGATCAGCAGGCCGGCGGCCCAGCCGAGGAGCACGTCGCTGAGCCAGTGCGTCCCCAGGTAGACGGTGGTGAGGCCGACGCCGAGCGAGGTCACCGCGGACAGCGCCGACAGCCAGCGGCGCGCCCTCGGGGTGGAGGCGAGATAGGCCAGGATGCCCCAGGTCACCACGGCGTTGGCGGTGTGGCCGCTGGGAAATATATCGCCGCCCAGGCCCATCTCGTTCGAGCCGATGACGGTCGCGTAGTGCGGTCCGAGCCGTCCCATGCCGTACTTGGCGGCGCCCACCGTGACGTTCAGCAGCAGCAGGGAGGCGCCGAGGGTGAGCAGCGGGCGCAGGGTGTGCTGCCGCCAGGAGCGCCAGCCCAGCCAGGAGGCGACCATCACGGCGGTGGGGCCGCGCTGGCCCAGCACCACGTAGTAGTCGAGGAACGCGTGGATCTGCGGCCACTGCTGGTACGGCCGGAAGAACATGACCTGCCAGTCGAGGCGGACCAGCCAGGAGGTGGTCACCACGGCCCAGACGATCGCCAGGTAGAAGGCCAGGGTCGCCGAGAACAGCACCACCCGGTGCCTGCTCATTCTCGGCACGTCGATGTGCGCCGGCCGCTGTGGCTCACGGTCCAGCCTGGCGAACACCCGGTCCAGGCGGGTGAGGGTTCCTTCGGTACGCACCTAATCGACGTTACAGCGAGTGTGCTCAGTCCCCTGACGAATCAGGTGGTTTGTGATAACGATGTGATGTGGGATTGCTCTCAACGGAGCCTGTTTTCCGCGGATTTCACAATCGTCTTACCTGCCCGGCACGCATTTCCTTTGATCATTCCGGCGGGCGCTTATCTGAAGTTTATGAATGCTTCGCGGAAGTCCCGGAGAGGGAATTCGCCGCGGGGAGGGCCGGTCACGGCGGGCCCGAGCCGTTCAGCCACAGCGCCCCGTAGAGCGCCGAGACCAGCGCGACGCCGCCCACGATCCAGGCCGCCCGCCGGGCGCGCGTCCGGGCCAGGGCCAGGGCGAGCGGGAACAGCAGCGGGAAGGCGGGCAGCAGCAGGCGCGGCTTGGAGCCGAAGTAGCTCGACGCGCACAGCGCCAGCGCGGTGACCACGCCCGAGTACACCAGCGGCGCGAGCGGCTGGCGCTGCCGTACGCCGGTGGCGTACAGCCACAGGATCGCCGCCACCCCGGCGGTCAGCCCGAGCCCGGCCAGGGCCGGCAGGGGCGAGGTGAACTTGCCGGCGACGAAGCGGGCGAAGGCGTATCCGCCGTCGAAGCCGTTGCGCCAGCCGGCCTGGACGTCGAGGTAGCCGAGCGGGCCCCCACCGGTGCGATGGCCGACCCACAGGACGTAGCCGGCGGCGCCCAGCGGGGCGAGCAGCATGCCGAGGAGGCGGCGGGCGGGGGCGCCGGCGGCCGCGGGGGCGCGCGGAGCGGGCCGGGCGCCCCCGGGCGCCGGCGCGCTCCGGTCGGGCTCGAAGGAGGTGATCGCCGCCGCCCACACCGCGGCGGCCACGGCGAGACCGACCGGCCGGGTCAGCCCCGCCAGCAGCGCCAGCGTCCCCGCGCCGGCCCAGCGGCCGGTCAGCACGCAGTACAGCGACCAGGCGGCGAGCGCCGTGAACAGCGACTCGCTGTACGCCATCGACTGCACGATCCCCACCGGCAGGAGCGCCCACAGCAGCACCGCGCAGACCCCGGCCCGCCGGCCGTGCAGGAGGTCGGCCACCGCGAAGATCCCCCAGGCCGCGGCGAGCGAGGCGAGCAGGCTCACCACGAAGCCCGCGTCGGCGTACGACAGCGGGCCCACGGCGGCCCCCAGCCGCTCCAGCCAGGGCAGCAGCGGGAAGAAGGCCAGGTCGGAGTGGACGTCCCCGTTCGGCAGCCGCACCTGATGGCCGTAGCCGCCGCCGGCCACCCTGGCGTACCAGAGGGAGTCCCAGCGGGCGGTCAGCAGGGTGTACGCGCTCTTGCCGCGCGCCGCGCTCCACAGTGCCAGGACCAGCAGCCCCAGGGCGCGGACGGCCGCGTACCCGAGGAGCGCCGGGGCCACCCGGCGCAGGGCCCGGCGCAGGGCCGCCGGGCGGGTCGCTTCCGCGCGCGTCGCGAGATCGGTCACGGGCCCGATTATCGACGGGGCGCGGGGCGGCCGGGACCGCCGGGCCGGACCGGGCGGCCCGCACAGTGGCGTACGCCACACGGGTTGCGGGCGGCGGGTGAGAGCTGGGCCATGCTGGACGGCGGAGGACTCGCGTAGGCTGCCGAGTCACTCGCACATCGCCGCACAGGCCGGGGACCACCGCTCCTCCCCGGCCGAGCCGCGGGGGTCCCCGCCCCGCCGGCCCGCCGATGCGAGGGTTCATCTGGGAGGTACGTACATGTCCGGGACGACCACGGCCGCCGCACGGCTGCGCCGTCGTCAGGCCGGGGCCGGTGCGGGCCGCTGGGTCGTCCTGGTGGTGCTCTGCGTCAGCCTGCTGCTGGTCGCGGTGGACGCGACCGTGCTGCACGTGGCGGTGCCCGCCGTCACCGAGGACCTGCGGCCCGGCCCCGTCGAACTGCTCTGGATCGTCGACGTCTACCCGCTGGTCTGCGCCTCGCTGCTGATCCTCTTCGGCACGCTCGGTGACCGGGTCGGGCGCAGACGCGTCCTGCTGCTGGGCTACGGCCTCTTCGGGATCGCGTCCGCCGTGGCGGCCTTCGCCCACGAACCGCGGACGCTGATCCTCGCCCGGGCGCTGCTCGGCGTCGGCGGCGCCATGATCATGCCCGCCACGCTGTCGATCCTGCGCCAGGTCTTCCCCGACCGGCGCGAGCGCGCGCTCGCGATCGGTATCTGGAGCGCGGTCGCCGCGGTGGGCGCGGCGGTCGGGCCGCTGCTCGGCGGCTTCCTCCTTGAGCACTTCTGGTGGGGCTCGGTCTTCCTCGTCAACATCCCGCTGATGCTGGTCAGCCTGCCGGTGGGGCGGCTGCTGCTGCCCGAGTCGACCGGGGAGCGCGACGGGCCCTGGGACGTGGTCGGCGCGCTGCTCGCGGCGGCCGGCCTGTTCGGCACGGTGCTGGGGGTGCAGCGGCTCGGCGGCGGTGAGCCCGTGCTCAGCGCGCTCACCCTGGGGCCGCTGCTGGTGGGCGTGGCGCTCCTCGTGACGTTCGTGCGGCGGCAGCGCCGGCGCGAGCATCCGCTGGTGGACCTCGGGATGTTCGCGCGGCCGGCCTTCAGCACGGCGGTGGGCTGCATCGTGCTGGCGATGCTGGCGCTGGTCGGCCTGGAGCTGATCGCCGCCCAGTACTTGCAGCTGGTGCTCGGGCTCTCGCCGCTGCGCACCGGGCTGCGGCTGCTGCCGCTGACCTTCGCCGCGATGGCGGCCGGGCTCGCGGGCGCGCGCGTGCTGCGGCGGTTCGGGCCGCGGCGGATGGTGTCCGCCGGGTTCTGTGTGACAGCGGTCGCGGTCGTGGTGCTGACCGCGATGGGCGGGACCGACGACGCCGCGCTGCTGCTGGCCGGGTTCGTACTGCTCGGCCTCGGCCTGGAGACCACGCTGTTCGGGGCGTACGAGTCGATGCTCAGCGAGGCGCCGCCGGACCGCGCGGGCGGGGCCGCGGCGATCGGTGAGACCTCCTACCAGCTGGGCGCCGGGATGGGCATCGCCCTGCTGGGCACGGTGATGAACGCCGCGTACGCGCCCGGTCTCACCCGGGTGCCGGGGGTGCCGGCGGCCGACTCGGCGGCGGCCTCGCACTCGCTGGGGGAGGCCTACGACGTCGCCGCCCGGCTCGGCGGTCCGGCGGGCGGCGCCCTGCGCAGTGCCGCCCGGGACGCGTTCGTGCACGGACTGCATGTGACGCTGCTGGTCAGCGCCGGACTGCTGCTGCTGGGCGCGGTGGCCGCGCTGCGCCTGCCGCGGGTGATGCAGTGCGAGGAGGCGGGGGTGGAGGTGCCCGCGCAGCGCGAGGCCGAACGCTCCCGCGTCTCCGCGTGACCCGCCTCTCTCCTTGCGCCGCCGCGGCATCGGGCGCCGCCGCGCGGGGAAGGGCGGCTCTGGACGTGGGACGCGTCGCGTCGTAACGTCGGCCCGGAGCCGTTTAACTAGCGATGCTAGTTTCCTTAGTCGGAGGTGCCCATGCCGGCGTCGTCGAAGTCGTCGCTGCCCCCGTTCGACCCCGCCGACCCCCTCGGGATCGACGATCTGCTGGACCCGGAGGACCTCGCCGTCCGCGACACCGTGCGCGCCTGGGCCGCCGACCGGGTGCTGCCGCACATCGGCCGCTGGTACGAGGACGGCGAGCTGCCCGGCATCCGGGAGCTGGCCCGCGAGCTGGGCGCGCTCGGCGCGCTCGGCATGTCGCTGAGCGGGTACGGCTGCGCCGGCGCCAGTGCCGTGCAGTACGGCCTGGCCTGCCTGGAGCTGGAGGCCGCCGACTCCGGTATCCGCTCCCTCGTCTCGGTGCAGGGCTCCCTCGCCATGTACGCCATCCACCGCTTCGGCAGCGAGGAGCAGAAGCAGCGGTGGCTGCCCCCGATGGCGGCCGGTGAGGCGATCGGCTGCTTCGGGCTCACCGAGCCCGACCACGGCTCCGACCCGGCCTCGATGCGCACCCGCGCCAAGCGCGACGGCACCGACTGGGTGCTCGACGGACGCAAGATGTGGATCACCAACGGCTCGGTGGCCCAGGTCGCCGTCGTCTGGGCGCAGACCGAGGACGGCATCCGCGGCTTCGTCGTCCCCACCGACAGCCCCGGCTTCTCCGCCCCCGAGATCAAGCACAAGTGGTCGCTGCGCGCCTCGGTCACCAGCGAACTGGTCCTCGACGGCGTACGGCTGCCCGCGGACGCCGTACTGCCGGAGGTCACCGGGCTGCGCGGACCGCTCGGCTGCCTGTCGCACGCCCGCTACGGCATCGTCTGGGGCGCCATGGGCGCGGCCCGGTCCTGCTTCGAGGCCGCCGTCGGCTACGCCAAGGGGCGCGAGCAGTTCGGCAGGCCCATCGGCGGCTTCCAGCTCACCCAGGCCAAGCTCGCCGACATGGCGGTCGAACTGCACAAGGGGATCCTGCTCGCCCACCATCTGGGGCGGCGCATGGACGCCGGCCGCCTGCGCCCCGAGCAGGTCAGCTTCGGCAAGCTCAACAACGTGCGGGAGGCGATCGAGATCTGCCGCACGGCGCGCACGATCCTCGGCGCCAACGGCATCTCCCTCGAATACCCCGTGATGCGGCACGCGACCAACCTGGAGTCGGTGCTCACCTACGAGGGCACCGTCGAGATGCACCAGCTCGTGCTGGGCAAGGCGCTCACCGGTCTCGACGCCTTCCGGTGAGGCCCGGGTGGGGCAGGGCCGGCGTGCGGCCCTGCCTCAGCTCTGGTTGAAGAACCCGTCCGAACGGTGCGCCCCCGGGTCACCGCTGACGATCTCGGTGTCGGCGGGGGAGAGCAGGAACACCCGGGTGGACACGCGGTCGATGGAGCCGCGCAGCCCGAACACCAGCCCGGCCGCGAAGTCGACCACGCGTTTGGCGTCGGACGCCTCCATCGCCGTGAGGTTGACGATCACGGGTACCCCCTCGCGGAACAGCTCGCCGATGGCGCGGGCGTCGCGGAAGCTGTCCGGCGTCACCGTGCCGATCCGGCGGCCCTTCTCCTCGGCCGAGTCCGTGGCGACCTTCACCCGGGGGTCGGTGACCCAGGCGTCCCCGGGCTCGGCCCCCTCGGAGTAGTCGTCGTCGTAGTAGCGCTCGTCTTCGTTGTCGTCGACGAGGCCGAGCCACGCACTCGCCTTGCGTACCGATCCCATGGACGCCTCCTCTCACAGCGGTCTTTCTTGCTTTCCGCATCCCTATGGTCATCCATGATGCGGACGGCGCGCCAAGTGGATAGACGCCGCGCGGGGGGTTTGTGACGGTACTGGTGCACAGCCGATCCGTCGAGAGCCTTGTGCCCCAAGGGTCACGCCCTACACCGATGCTGACTGGGAGTGAAATATGATTGTCCACGGCACATGGGTGAGCAATGGCGCGTACGGGTGAACGTACGGCCGGGCGAACGGGTGACCGGTACGACCGGTACGGCCGCTGCGACGCGGCGGCCCAACGCCGTACAGACCACGGGGGATCGTCGTGTTCGGAATCGTCAGGCCCTGCGCCACCGGCTCGGCGACCGCCTCAAGGCCCAGTGGACGGCCCACTTGTGCGGGCTGTGCCTGGCGCTGCGCGGGGACCACGGGCAGTTCGCGCGGATCGCGACGAACTATGACGGCCTGCTCATATCGGTTCTGACGGAGGCTCAGGGGGAGGAGCCGGGCGAGTCCGGGCGCGGGCGGCGGCGGCGTACGGCCGGACCGTGCCCGTTGCGCGGGATGCGGACCGCGTCCGTCGCCCGGGGCGAGGGCGCGCGGCTGGCGGCCTGTGTCTCGCTCGTGCTGGCCTCCGCCAAGATGCGCGACCACGTCGCCGACGGCGACGGGCTGCTGGCCCGGCGGCCGGTGGCGCTCGCCGCACGCCGGGTCGCCGACAGCTGGTCACGCGCGGGGGCCCGCACCGGGGCCGACATCGGATTCGACACGGCCGTCCTGCTCGACGCGGTGCGGCGGCAGGACGGCGTCGAGGCGCTGGCCGGGCCCGGGACGCCGGTCCTGACGGTCACCGAGCCGACCGAGACGGCGACCGCCGCCGCCTTCGCGCACACCGCCCACCTCGCCGGACGGCCGGGCAACGCCGCGCCGCTCGCCGAGGCCGGGCGCCTCTTCGGCCGGCTCGCGCACCTCCTGGACGCGGTGGAGGACCGCGCGGCCGACGCCGCCTCGGGCGCCTGGAACCCGCTGACCGCGACCGGCACTTCGCTCACCGAGGCCCGCCGGCTCGCCGACGACGCGGTGCACGGCATCCGCCTCGCCCTGAAAGAGGTGGAGTTCGGCGACGGCCGGCTCGCGCACCTGCTGCTCGCGCACGAGCTGTCCCGCTCGGTGGACCGCGCCTTCGGAACCCGGTCCTGCGGACATGCGGCGGGAGAGGCGACAGGAGACCCGGCAGGGCATCCGGCAGGACACAAGGCGGAGGAGCCGCACGCCCCGCACGGCCCCGGCAACCCCTACCAGGGCGGTCGGCCGCACGACGGCGAGCCGCCGCGCCCCGGCGGCCGCGGTTTCTGGGCCGGGTGCGCGGCCGCCCTCGGGCTGTGCTGCACCTGCAAGGCGTGCTGCGCCGAGGAGTTCGACGGACCGTGGTCCGGGCGGCGGCGCGGGGGCTGGTGCCGGTACTGCGAGTGCTGCGAGGCGTGCGAGTGCTGTGAGGTGTGCGAGTGCTGCCAGTGCTGTGAGTGCTGTGGGGGCTGCAGCTGCTGAGCGCGCTCACGCTCCCGCTCCCGCGCTCCCGCTCCCGCGCTCCCGCGCTCCCGCGCTCCCGCGCTCCCGCGCCGGCCGTGACGGGCGTTCAGTTCTTCAGTTCGGGGGGTGAGATCCGGGACGTCTTGATCGCCGAGTCCGTCGTGCCCCACTTGTCGAGGATCTTCTTGTACGTCCCGTCGGCGATCAGCCGGTTCACCGCGGCCCGGAAGGCCGGCGCCAGTTCGGTGCCCTTCTTGAAGGCGAAGCCGACGTCGAGCCGGTGGAACTCGTTGAGGAACTTCAGCCCCGGCTGGTGGGCGACCGAGTACCGCAGGCCGTTGATGGTCGACATCACCACGTCGCTGCGGCCCTGCTGGAGCGAGGACCACAGGGCGCCGTCCTCGGCGTAGGTCTGCACGCGGTACGCCTTCTTGCCCGCGTCCGTGCACAGGTGCTTGTTCTGCTCCAGCGTGGCCTCGAAGGTGGTGCCCGCGCCGGTGGCGATGTCCAGGCCGCACAGCTGCCGGAGATCGGTGACCTTGCCCAGCTTGCTGTCCTTGCGGGTGGCGAAGCCCTGGCCGTCGTTGATGTAGGTGACGAAGTCGATGGTCCTGCGCCGCTTGTCGGTCACGCCGAAGTTGCCGGCGCCGATGTCGTACTTGCCGCTGTCGAGGGCGGGCAGGATCGCCTCGAAACTCGCCTGCCGCGTCTTGAGCTTGACGCCCAGTGCCTTGGCGACGGCGTTCGCGAAGTCGACGTCCTGGCCGGCCAGCGTCTTGCCGTCGCCCAGGAAGGAGGTGCCCGGCGGGGTGCTGCCGATCGCGTAGGCGATGGTCAGGTCCGAGGTGCCCGGCGGCAGCAGCGCGGCGGCCCCGGCGTCCTTCTGGACGCCGGAGACGACGTCCGTGGTCGGGATCTTGTCGGCCGCCCGGGAGGAGCCCCCGGCGGAGGCGCCGCCGGAACCGGAGCCGCACGCGGTGAGCAGCAGTGCCGCGGAACTGATCAGGGCAAAGGGGATGAAATGCCGTCTACGGGCACGCGTGGGCGTACGCATGGTGTGCGGTCTCCTGGGAGCAAAGGGGTGTCAGCGGGCGCGAGGGGAGGGGAGCGCGTGTGAAGGCGGGAAGCGCGTGCGAAGGCGGGAAGCGGGAGAATCAGGAGCAGCGGGGCGGCACGGCGGAACGCCGGGGACGCCCGGGGGCATCAAGGCGCGCAGGGGGTCGGCTCAACAAGAACAGGACCACACTCGACCGAAGTCGATGTGGGAGCGCGTGACCAGCCACTGCTGCGGATGCATGGGCCAAGTGGAACAGGCATGCGGGTCCGCGTCAACCGAGTCGAGACGTTCGGCTCATATGCTGGACACCCTTGACAGCGAGGGGAAACGGGACCGTACTCTCGACCGCGACGGCCCTGCTGAGGGGCTCGGCCGTAGCGCGCCCCGCGGCGCCGCCCGTGTGAAGGCACCACCCGTGTTCGACCTACGTCACGGAGCCTTCGCATGTCCTCCGACACCCTCGCCGAGGCGCCCGCCGCGCCCGGCATCCCCGGACAGGACGACGTCCCGCGCATCGTGCCGCAACGCCGGCTCGGCCAGTGGACCGCCGCCGCCGTCGTCCTCGTCCTGCTCGGCCTCGCCCTGACCTCCGTCGTCCGCAACAAGGCGTTCCAATGGGACGTCGTCGCCGACTACTTCACCTCCGCCTCCGTGCTGCGCGGACTGTGGCTCACGCTCTGGCTGACCGCCCTGGTGATGGTGCTCGGCTTCGCGCTCGGCACCCTGCTCGCCGTCTTCCGGCTCTCCGCCAACCCGGTGCTGCGCGCGGTCAGCCGCGGCTACGTCTGGCTGTTCCGGTCGATCCCGATCCTGGTGCAGCTGCTGCTGTGGTTCAACATCGGGGCGCTGTACCCGACGCTCTTCGGCGTGCGCACGGTCGACCTGCTCGGGCCGGTCACCGTCGCGATCGTCGGACTCACCCTGCACGAGGCCGCGTTCGCCGCCGAGGTGGTGCGCGGCGGCGTCCTCTCCGTGGACCGCGGCCAGATCGAGGCCGCCCAGGCGCTCGGCCTGAGCCGGTGGCGGCGCCTGCGGCGGATCGTGCTGCCACAGGCGATGCGCTCCATCGTGCCGCCCGCCGGGAACATGCTGATCGGCACCCTCAAGGGCACCTCCATCGTCAGCGTCATCGCCGTCCAGGACCTGCTGTACTCGGCCCAGCTCGTCTACCACCAGACCTATCAGGTCATCCCGCTGCTGATGGTGGCCACCCTCTGGTACACCGTCGTCACCACCGTGCTCGGCGTCGGCCAGCACTACGTCGAGAAGTACTACGCCCGGGGCACGGAGGCCACCCGGTGAGGCCCTCCCTGGTCATCGTCGGGGCCGGGCCGCGGGGGACCGGTCTCATCGAGCGGATCGCCGCCAACGCGCCCGAGCTGTACGGCGGTTCCGGTCTGGACATCCACCTCGTCGACCCGCACCCGCCCGGCGGCGGACGCATCTGGCGCGCCGCCCAGTCCCCGCTGCTGTGGATGAACTCGCACGCCGAGGACGTCACCATGTTCACCGACGACACCGTGGACATGGCCGGCCCGGTCCGTGAGGGCCCCACCCTGCACGAGTGGGCGGGCCTGGCCGGCCGCACCTTCGGCGACCGCCGCCTCCAGGGCGCCTATCTGCGCTGGGTGTACGACGAGGCGGTCGCCGCGCTGCCCGACGGTGTCACCGTGCACCACCACCGGCGCCGCGCCCTGCGCCTGAGCGGGCCGCGCGAGGGCCGCCAGCAGGTGTGGCTGGAGGGCCGCCCGCGCCCCCTGCTCGCCGATCTGGTGGTGCTCGCCCTCGGGCACCTGGACGCCGAACTCGACGACGAGCAGCGGGAACTGGCCGCCCACGCCCGCCGCCACGGCCTGGTCCAC
The DNA here is from genome assembly GCF_040644175.1 of Streptomyces sp. NPDC047017. Classification (NCBI taxonomy): domain Bacteria; kingdom Bacillati; phylum Actinomycetota; class Actinomycetes; order Kitasatosporales; family Streptomycetaceae; genus Streptomyces; species Streptomyces sp. NPDC047017. The sequence continues at coordinate 29,700 of NZ_JBEYVW010000032.1, forward strand.
CTGCCGCCCGACTTCACCGCCGACAGCGACCTGTCCGTCCTGAAACCCGGCGAACCCGTCCTGGTGCGCGGCTTCGGGCTCGCCTTCGTCGACCTGATGGTGCTGCTGACCGAGGGCCGCGGCGGCCGCCACGAGCAGGGCACCTACCGGCCCTCGGGACGGGAACCGGTGCTGTACGCCGGCTCGCGGCGCGGGGTGCCGTACCACTCGAAGATCGGCTACGACCTCACCGGCGCCCGCCCGCCGCTGCCCCGCTTCCTCGGCCCCGCCGAGATCGACGCGCTGCTCGCCCGGCCGGACGGCGTGGACTTCCACCGCGACGTGTGGCCGCTGGTCGACAAGGAGCTGGGGTTCGCCCACTACCACCGGCTGTTCACGGCCCACCCCGAACGGACGGCCATGTCCTGGGCCGACTTCGAGGAGCGGTACGCCGTCGCCGGTCCCGCCGGCCGCCGGGCCCTGGCCGAGGCCGCCGTGCCCGACCCCGCCGACCGGCTCGACCTCACCGCCCTCGACCGCCCGCTGGCCGGTGTGCGGCATGCCTCGCCCGAGGAGTTCCAGGCGGAGCTGCGCGGCCGCATCGAGGCCGACCTGCGCCGCCGCCACGACCCGGCCCACAGCGCCGACCTGGGACTCTTCCTCGGACTGCTGTCCGTCTACGGGCAGTTGACCCGGCTCGGTGACACCGGGTCCCGGTGGCACGGCTTCTTCAGCTTCCTCGCCTCCGGGCCGCCCGGGCCCCGGCTGCGGCAGATGCTCGCGCTGTCGCGCGCGGGCATCCTGAAGTTCGTCGGCGCGGACATGACCGTCACCACCGGGGACGGCGTGTTCCGGGCGTCGAGCGCCTCCGTCCCCGGCCACACCGTCGAGGCGCGGGCGCTGGTCGAGGCACGGCTGCCCGAGCCCACGCTCCGGCGCACCCGCGACCCGCTGCTGCGCGCGCTGTACGAGGAGGGCGCCGCCGAGACCCCGGACGGACTGCTCCGCGTCGACCGCGCCGACGGCCGGGTCCTGGACCGGGCCGGCCGGCCGCACCCCCGGCGCTTCGCGCTCGGCCCGTACACCGACGGCCGTACCCCCGGCGCGTTCACCCGGCCGCGCACCGGCGGCCCCGCGTTCCGGCAGAACGACGCCGCCGCCCGCGCGGCGCTGGCCTTCCTGTGCGCGGGAGCCTCCCGCGCCGTCGCCTGAGCGCGGCCGCGCCCCGCGCGCCCCTCTCCCGCACCTCCCTTGCTTCCGCCCCTTCCCTTGCTTCCCTCCCTCACCACCGGCACCGAAGGAATCACCGCGATGAGCGTCATGGTCGACATCAGGTCCGTCCACAAGAGCTTCGGCCCGCTGGATGTCCTCAAGGGCATCGACCTGCAAGTGAGCACCGGTCAGGTCACCGTGATCCTCGGCCCGTCCGGCTCGGGCAAGTCGACCCTGCTGCGCACCATCAACCATCTGGAGAAGGTGGACCGGGGCGCGATCAGCGTCGACGGCACCCTCGTCGGCTACCGCCGCTCCGGCGACAAGCTGCACGAACTGCCCGAGCGCGAGGTGCTCAGACAGCGCACCCGGATCGGCTTCGTCTTCCAGAACTTCCATCTCTTCCCGCACCTGACCGTGCTGGAGAACATCGTCGAGGCACCCGTCGCCGCGCTCAAGCGGCCCCGCGCCGAGGCCGTGGCGGCCGCGCGCGGCCTGCTGGAGCGGGTGGGGCTCGCCGACAAGGCCGGCGCCTATCCGCGGCAGCTCTCCGGCGGCCAGCAGCAGCGCGTGGCGATCGCCCGCGCGCTGGCCCTGGAGCCCGGCCTGCTGCTGTTCGACGAACCGACCTCCGCGCTCGACCCCGAACTGGTCGGAGAGGTCCTCGACGTCATCAAGGACCTGGCCCGCCAGGGCACCACGATGATCGTCGTCACCCATGAGATCGGCTTCGCCCGCGAGGTCGCCGACACGGTGGTGTTCATGGACGCCGGGCGGATCGTCGAGCAGGGGCCGCCCGGCGAGGTGCTGGACCGGCCGCGGCACGAGCGGACGCGGGCCTTCCTGTCCAAGGTCCTGTGACCGGCGTGATGTGCGTGACGCGCCGGGACGGCCGCGGGGGCCGCGGCCCGTGCGGGAAGGACGTCCCGCGATGACGGTGCCGCACGCGCGGGGGCTGCTGCACCTGGCCGCCGCCGTCGACCGGCAGTCGGCGTACGACGCCGGTGCCTACGCCGAGGCGGTCCGGCTCGCCGAGAGCGGGGGCCTCGACTTCGTGACGCTCGACGACAGCCGCACGCGCCCCGGGCCCGACGCGCTCGCCGTCCTGACCCGGGCGGCCCCCGCCACCCACCGCATCGGCCTGGTCCCGACCGTCACGTCCCCGCACACGGGGCCGACGCCGGTGCCGGCGGCCGTGACGGCCCTCGACCGGATCACCCGCGGCCGGGCCGGCTGGCGCGCGGGGGCGCCGGCCGGTGGAGGCGCTGGCGTGACGGTGGGGGTGGATGAGGAGTGGGGGGCGGGCGGCGACGAGTGGGGAGAGGAGGGGGCCGGGGACGGCCGGGGCGGGAACGTCGACGTCCGGGACCGGGGTCGACGGGACGGTGTGAGCGACCGGGGCGGTCCGGGCGACCGGGACCGTCTGAGCGACCGGGGCGGCCGGGGCGGTCGTACGGATCGTGTCGGGGGCTGGGACGTGAGCCGGGACATGAGCCGGGACGGGGGCGTCGGCCGGTTGGCCGGTCGGGGGGAGGGGCGGTACGGCGGTGGCGCCGGGGCGGCCCTCGCCGGGCGGGCCGCCCCGGTCGCGTCCCGGTCCCCGCAGGGGTGTCCCGTCCGGGTGGTCGACGCCACCGAGGACCCCGAGAGCGCCGTACGGGGCACGGTGGCGCGCGACGCCGACGTCGTGCTGATCCGCGTGCGGAGCCCGGCGCGGGCCGCGGCCGTACGGGACGGGCTGCGCGCGGAGGCGGCCCGGTCCGGCCGCGACCCGGACACCCTGCGGGTCCTGGCCGGCCTGGTCGTGGACCTCGGCGACGGCGAGTACGCCGCCGAACGGGGGTGGGGGCACCCCCCGTTCGAGCGCGCCCGGGAACTCGGGGGAGCGGGCGGCGGCCCCCGGCCGGGCCCCCGGGACCCGCTGTACCGGGGCGGCCCGGTGGACCTCGCCGAACTGATCACCACCTGGCACCGGGAGGGCGCCGTCGACGGGTTCCACCTGGTGCCCGCCGAGCCGGGCCGCGACCTGGAGCGGCTGGTCAACGGCACGGTGGCGCTGCTCCAGCACCGCGGCCTGTTCCGCACCTTCTATCCCGGCAGCACGCTCAGGGAGCACCTGGGGCTGGGCCCGGTCCGCCGGACCGGGGCGCGGGCGGCCGGCGGCGGGGGCCGCGGGTGAACGGGGCGCGTACGCGGCCGTCGTACGGGCCCGCCGCGGAGCCATCCGGTCGTCGTCCGGGCGGGCGAATCGAACGCCGGCCGGACGTCCGCCCTCCCGGCGGCCGGCCCGGTCCCCGCCCGGCACCGCCCGGCTCGGCGGGTGCGCGCGCCGGGAGACGGGCGATGGCCGCGCCCCCCTCGGGACACGGGCGACGGCCGCGATCCCCCCGCGCACACGCGGTACCAGGGCGCCCCTGTGCGCCCGCACTCCGGTTTGGCCGCCTGGCCACCTATGGAAGGGTTGATCACATGACGGACGCATCCGACCGGTGGAAGCAGTGGCACGAGCACCGCACCGAGACGGTGTCGGCGCCCTACGGCCCGCTCTCGCTGACCGGCACGCACTGGCTCCAGGACCACCCGGACGGTTCCCTTCCGGGCATTCCCGGGACCTGGACGGCCGACGGCGACGCGGTCGTGCTCACCGCTGCCGGGGCGGACGGACCGACCGTCGACGGCCGCCCGCCCGCCGGCCCGGTACGGCTCGGCGCCGACACCGGCGCGGTGGCGGACGCCCGGGTCGCGCTGGGCGAGCGCCGGCTGACCGTGCTCGTCCGCGAAGGCGCCTGGGCCGTACGGGACTACGACCCCGGCTCCCCGGCGCACCGGGCGTTCCGGGGCATCGAGGCCACCCCGCACGACGCGCGCTGGTCGGTGCCGGGGCGCTTCACGCCGTACGAGGAGAGCCGGACCGTGCGCGTGCCCCACGCGGACGGACACGAGCGCGGCCTCGGGCTCGCCGGCGAACTGGCTTTCACGCTGGAGGGACAGGAGCACACGCTCCAGGTCGCCCGGCAGCCGGACGGCGCGCTGTGGGCGGTGTTCGCCGACGCCACCAGCGGGAAGGACAGCTTCCGCTTCCGGTTCCTGCACCCGGAGGCGCCGGACGGCGAGGGGCGCACCACGGTGGACTTCAACCGCGCCGTGCTCCCGCCGTGCGCGTTCGCCGACCACTTCCTGTGCCCCTTCCCGCCGCCCGGCAACACGCTGGACCTCGCGATACCGGCGGGGGAGCGCACCCTGCTCTGAGGGCGCGCTGCCCGGTGACTGACGTCCCGTCAAGCACCCACGATCGCACACAGTCCACTCGAAACACACAGGGCCGCACGGCCGAAAGGCACCCTTGCGCCGACCGGCCGTGCGGCCGAATACTCCCCCCACAGCGCTTGTCAGGGGCACAACCTGTCTGGTTCCCGGACCTTCGCTCCTGGCTCTGCGCCTCACGGGCCCCGACCCCACGCGGGCCCCCGACTTCCTTTGTGGAGGAACGAAAAGTGAGGATCAAGCGCACTGCCCCCCGCGGCGGCATCACGAGACAGGCCCGGCTGATCGCCCTCGCCGCCGGGCTCGTGGCCACCGCCGCGTTCGCGGCCCCCAGCGCGAACGCGTCCGACACCGGCACCTTCAGCGCCGCCCAGCTCACCAAGGCGAGCGACTCGGTGCTCAAGGCCGACGTCCCCGGCACCGCCTGGGTGGTCGACAGCGCACACAACCGGGTGGTCGTCACCGCCGACAGCAGGGTCTCCCAGGCCCAGATCGACAAGATCGAACAGCAGGCGGGCACCGACTCCGGGGCCCTGACCATCAAGCGCACGCCGGGCAGGTTCAACAAGCTGATCTCCGGCGGCGACGCCATCTACGCCAGCGGCTGGCGCTGCTCGCTGGGCTTCAACGTCCAGGACGCCAGCGGCAACTACTACTTCCTGACCGCCGGCCACTGCACCGACGGCGCGGGCACCTGGTGGTCGGACTCCTCGCACGCGACCACGCTCGGCACCACGGCCGGCTCCTCCTTCCCGACCAACGACTACGGCATCGTGCGCTACACCAACAGCTCGGTGACCAAGTCCGGCACGGTGGGCAGCGTGGACATCAAGAGCGCGGCCACACCGTCCGTCGGCACCACCGTCTACCGGCGCGGCTCCACGACCGGCATCCACAGCGGCCGGGTCACCGCGCTCAACGCGACGGTCAACTACGGCAACGGCGACGTCGTCTACGGCCTCATCCAGACCACGGTCTGCGCCGAGGCCGGCGACTCCGGCGGTCCGCTGTACTCCAACAGCGGGGTCGCCTACGGCCTGACCTCCGGCGGCAGCGGCGACTGCACCTCCGGCGGTACGACCTTCTTCCAGCCGGTCACCGAGGCGCTGAGCGCCTACGGGGTCCACGTGTACTGACATGTACTGACGGCAGCCTTCGGACGAGGCCCCGCACGCGACTCGCGTGCGGGGCCTCGCCGTTGCCGGTCCTTCGGAACCTTCGGTTCCGTAAGGGCGAGAACAAGACAGGAGTAGACCTCACAGAGCGCTGACAGGTTACTCGCTCGTAGTGTTTGCAGAGCGAACGGGGACGGTGTGACCTCGGGCGCTCAAGGCGCAAGGGGCGTACGCCGGTTGACGTACGTGCGTCCAGAACTCGACCTTGTGTGCTCCCTGCGGGCCTCGGAATAGTAGGCGCCGTTCAACCGCCTTCCGGCCCGCGAGGTCCCCACAACCTCCCTGGTCGATCCCCCCACAGGAGGACGAAGTTGAAGCATCGACGCATACCCCTGCGCCGTCCGGCCGTGGTGGGCGCGGGCATCGCCGCGCTCGTCGCCGCCGGAGTCACCTTCCAGACTGCGAACGCCAGTGAGCCCGCGCAGGCCCCCACGGCCCGCACGCTGTCCGCCCCGGCGGCCGGAAAGGTCGCCTCGACCCTGCTCAAGGACCTCGGTTCCGGCACGGCGGGCGCGTACTACGACGCCCGGGCGCGCCACCTCGTGGTCAACGTGCTCGACGAGGACACCGCCCGGACTGTGGAGCGGGCGGGGGCGAAGGCCAGATTCGTCGAGCACACCCTCGCCGAACTCGACGGCGCCCGTACGGCGCTCGCGAAGGGCGCGACCATCCCCGGCACCTCGTGGGCGACCGACCCGGTCACCGACAAGGTGGTCGTCACCGCCGACAGCACGGTCTCCGGGGCCGGCTGGGCCAAGCTGTCCAAGGTCGTCGACGGGCTCGGCGGCAAGGCCGAACTCAAGCGGTCGCGGGGGAAGTTCAAGCCCTTCGTCGCGGGCGGTGACGCCATCACCGGATCCGGGGGCCGCTGCTCGCTCGGCTTCAACGTGGTCAAGGGCGGCCAACCGTACTTCCTGACCGCCGGCCACTGCACCTCCGCCATCTCCACCTGGTCGGACTCCAGCGGCACGGTGATCGGCGGCAACGCGCAGTCCGAGTTCCCGGGCAACGACTTCGGCCTGGTCAAGTACACCGGGTCCGTGGACCACCCGAGCGCGGTCGACCTCTACAACGGCTCGGCGCAGCAGATCACCAAGGCGGGCGAGGCGACCGTCGGCGAGAAGGTGACCCGCAGCGGCTCCACGACCCATGTGCACAGCGGCACGGTCACCGGTCTGAACGCCACCGTGAACTACTCCGAGGGCACGGTCAGCGGCCTCATCCAGACCGATGTGTGCGCCGAGCCCGGTGACAGCGGCGGTTCGCTGTTCGACGGCGACACCGCGATCGGCCTGACCTCCGGCGGCAGCGGCGACTGCGCCTCCGGCGGCGAGACCTTCTTCCAGCCGGTCACCGAGGCGCTGTCGGCGACCGGCACCCAGCTCGGCTGAGGCCGACCCTCCGGCCGGACCACACCCCCCCCACGGGAACCGTGAGAGTCCCGCTTCCGCGCGTGAGAGACGCGGGGGCGGGGCTCTCACGTGTCGTCCTCGGCGCCGGGGGCGGTGCTGGTGTTGGGGGCGGGGTCCGTGTCGGCTCCCGTGCCGGGGGCGGGCGCGGCGTTCGGGTCGGTGAAGGTGTCGTGCTCGCGCGGGGGCCTGGGGGTCTCCGCGGGCGTATCTGTGCGCGTAGGCGCAGGCGCAGGGGTGGATGTGGCCCCGTCCGTGCGGGCCTCGCCCGCCGCCTCCGTCTCCTCGGGGCTGTCCTTCCACTCCGTTCCGGCGGCGCCGCCCGTACCGCCCGTACCGCTCGCGACGCCCGCCGCCCGTCTCCGCGTCAGCCCCGCGGCCAGCAGGGTGAGCACCACCCCGGCCGCCGCCCAGGCCGCCAGCACCAGCAGGGCGCCCGTCAGGGCGTGGCCGCGGAAGTACGCGATCGAGCGCGCCGCCCAGGTCCCCGCCCCCGGCGGCAGGGCCGGCCCGATCGCCTTCCAGAACGGCGGCAGCAGCGGCAGCGGGAAGGCGCCGCCCGCGCTCGGGTTGCCCGCGATCACCACCAGCAGGATCGCCAGGCCGATGCCGATGATGCCGAAGACGCCCTGGAGGGCGAGCGTGGCGGCGCCCACGGCGAAGGTGACCAGCGCCCCGAGCCCCCACAGGGACACGACCCTGCCCGGCAGCGCGCCCAGGACCGGGCCCACGACGACCGCGCCGCCCAGCCCGCCGGCGATCGCGACCAGGGCCATGGCGGCCAGCCGGATCGAGGCCCGCCGGAGGTTGGCGGGCCGGGCGCCGGTGCTGATGGCGAGGATCGAGGCGCACAGATAGCCGCCGACGCACCAGCCCACGACCAGGTAGAAGGCGGACAGGCCGTTGAAGTCGCCGGCCTGGGCCGGGGCCACGTCCACCGTCCGTACCGCCCGCCGCTGGTCCTTCTCCACGGCGCCGACCAGCCGGTCCAGGGTGGTGGCGAGGATGGTGCCGCCGCCGGAGGCGACCAGGAGCGTGTCGGTGGTGCCGGACGGGGCGACGACCAGGGCGCCGTCGATGTCCCGGTCCATGATCTGCCGGCGGGCCGCCGCCTCGTCGGCCACCGTGCGCGGGTCCAGCGGCGTGCCGGGCAGCCGGCGCAGCCGGTCCGCCGTCCGCTCGGCCACCGACCGGGGCGCCACGACCGCGAAGGGCACGTCCTTGGCCTTCGGGTGGTGCAGCGCGCCCACGTAGGAGGCGATGAACAGCAGCTGGAGCGCCACCACGCCGATGACGAGCAGCGTGGCCCGTGGGGTGACGGCGTCCTTGACCTCCTGGCGGAAGGGGCGGGTGCGCCGGTGGGCGGCGTGGGGGTGCGTCATGCCCTCACGCTGCTCGGCGGCGGACGTTTGCGCAGGTGGGGGGCGCCCGAATGGATGTCGCACAGATGTTCGGGAATTGGTTTATGGTGGGGGAGGAGTAGTGAACAGATGTTCGATAGTTCGTTCGGGCTCACGAGTGCGGGAGGTGCGGATGCCGGGTTTCACGCATCTGCACACCGCCTCCGGGTTCTCCCTGCGCTACGGCGCCTCGCACCCGGAGCGGCTGGCCGAGCGCGCCGCCGAGCGGGGCATGGACGCCCTCGCCCTCACCGACCGCGACACCCTGGCCGGCGCGGTGCGCTTCGCCAAGGCCTGCGCGACGGCGGGCGTCCGCCCGCTGTTCGGCGTGGAACTGGCGACGGCCGGACCCGAGCCGGTACGGCCCGAGCGGCGCCGGACGCCGGTGCGCGGCGGTGCCTTCGTAGACGAGTCGGCCCCCCGTGTCACCTTCCTCGCCCGGGACGGCGCCCGCGGCTGGGCCGACCTGTGCCGCCTGGTCACCGCCGCCCACGCGGGCCCCGGCACCCCGCTGCTCACCTGGCCCGACAACCACGCCGACGGCCTGACCGTGCTGCTCGGCCCCGGTTCCGACGTCGGCCGGGCGCTGGCCGCGGGCCGCCCCGACCGGGCCGCGCGGCTCCTCGTCCCCTGGCGCGAGGTCTACGGCGACGCCCTGCGCCTGGAGGCCGTCTGGCACGGCCGCGAGGGCACCGGGCCCGGCTCCCTGCGGCTGGCCGCCCGTACCGTCGGCTTCGCCGCCGAGCAGCGGGTCCGGCCGGTGCTCAGCAACGCCGTCCGCTACGCCGACCCCGGCCAGGGCCCGGTCGCCGACGTCCTGGACGCCGCCCGCCGGCTGGTCCCCCTGGCCGCCGCCGGGGAACGCGACTCCGGCGAGGCGTGGCTGAAGGACCCGGGCGCGATGCTGGGCGCGGCCGAGCGGATCGTGGCGGCCGCGGGCTTCCGGCGCGAGGCCGCCCACCGGCTGCTGGAGCGGACCCGGGCCGCGGCCGCCGAGTGCCTGGTCGGCCCGGAGGAAGACCTCGGCATGGGCGTCGTCCACTTCCCCGAGCCGCGGCTGGTCGGCGCCGCCCGCCGCACCGCCCAGCGCACGCTCGCCTCCCGGGCGGCGGCGGGCATGGTGCTGCGCGGCCACGCCGGACGGCGCGCGTACTGGGAGCGGATGCACGAGGAACTGGACGTCATCGCGTACCACGGCTACGCCTCCTACTTCCTCACCGTCGCCCAAGTGGTGGACGACGTACGGAAGATGGGCATCCGGGTGGCCGCGCGCGGTTCCGGCGCGGGCTCCCTCGTCAACCACCTCCTCGGCATCGCCCACGCCGACCCGGTCGAGCACGGGCTGCTGATGGAGCGCTTCCTGTCCAGGCGGCGGTTCGTGCTGCCCGACATCGACATCGACGTGGAGTCCGCGCGCCGCCTGGAGGTCTACCGGAAGATCATCGACCGGTTCGGCGCCGAACGGGTGGCGACGGTCGCCATGCCGGAGACGTACCGGGTCCGGCACGCCATCCGCGACGTGGGCGCGGCGCTGTCCATGGACCCCGCCGAGATCGACCGCGTCGCCAAGTCCTTCCCGCACATCCGCGCCCGCGACGCCCGCGCGGCGCTGGAGGAACTGCCCGAGCTGAAACGGCTGGCCGGACAGAAGGAGCGGTACGGCAGGCTGTGGGAACTGGTCGAGGCGCTGGACGCCCTGCCGCGCGGCGTCGCCATGCACCCCTGCGGCGTGCTGCTGTCCGACGCCTCCCTGCCGGCCCGGACGCCGGTCGTGCCCACCAGCGGCGAGGGGCTGCCCATGTCCCAGTTCGACAAGCAGGACGTGGAGGACCTCGGGCTGCTCAAACTGGACGTGCTGGGGGTGCGGATGCAGTCCGCGATGGCGCACGCGGTCGCGGAGGTGGCGCGGACCACGGGGGAGCGGATCGACCTGGACTCCGTGCCGCAGGGCGACCCGGCGACGTACCGGCTCATCCGCTCCACGCAGACGCTGGGCTGCTTCCAGATCGAGTCCCCTGGCCAGCGCGATCTGGTGGGGCGGCTCCAGCCGGCCACGTTCCACGATCTGGTCGTCGACATCTCGCTCTTCCGGCCCGGCCCGGTCGCCGCCGACATGGTGCGGCCGTTCATCGAGGCGCGGCACGGGCGGGCGCCGGTGCGCTATCCGCACCCGGACCTGCGGGAGCCGCTGGCGGAGACGTACGGGGTGGTCGTCTTCCACGAGCAGATCATCCACATCGTGCACGTCATGACCGGCTGCGGACGCGACGAGGCGGACCGGGTGCGGCGCGGGCTGTCCGATCCGGAGTCGCAGGGGCGGATCAAGGTGTGGTTCGCGCAGCACGCGGCGGCACGGGGATACGGCGAAGAAACGATTCAGCGCACCTGGGAGATCGTCGAGGCGTTCGGGTCGTACGGCTTCTGCAAGGCGCACGCGGTGGCCTTCGCCGTGCCGACGTACCAGTCGGCGTGGCTCAAGGCCCACCACCCGGCCGCCTTCTACGCCGGGCTGCTCACGCACGATCCCGGGATGTACCCGAAGCGGCTGCTGCTGGCCGACGCGCGGCGGCGCGGGGTGCCGATCCTGCCGCTGGACGTGAACCGGTCGGGGATCGCCCACCGGATCGAACTGGTGTCTGATCAGGGGTCCTCTTCGTCCGGAATCTGGGGACTTCGGCTGGCCCTCTCGGACGTGCACGGCATCAGCGAGACCGAGGCGGCGCGGATCGCGGACGGCCAGCCGTACGCCTCGCTGCTCGACTTCTGGGAACGGGCCCGCCCCAGCCGTCCCGTCGCCGGGCGGCTCGCCCAGGTGGGCGCGCTGGACGCGTTCGGCGCCAACCGCCGCGACCTGCGACTGCACCTGACCGAGCTGCACCGGGGCACCCGCGGCGCGGGCGGCCGCCAGCTCCCGCTGGCCGGCGGGCGCCGGACGGCCGGGGCCGGGCTGCCCGACCTGTCCGACGCCGAGCGGCTCAGCGCCGAACTGGGCGTGCTGTCCATGGACACCTCGCGCAACCTCATGGACGACCACCGGGCCTTCCTCGACGAGCTGGGCGTGGTCTCCGCGCGCCGGCTGCGCACGGCACGGCACGGTGAGACGGTGCTGGTCGCGGGCGCCAAGGCGGCCACCCAGACGCCGCCGATCCGGTCCGGCAAGCGGGTCGTCTTCACCACGCTGGACGACGGCACCGGCCTGGTCGACCTGGCCTTCTTCGACGACTCCCACGACGCCTGCGCGTACACCGTCTTCCACTCCTGGCTGCTGCTGGTGCGCGGAGTGGTGCAGCGGCGCGGCCCGCGCAGCCTGAGCGTGGTGGGCGCCGCCGCCTGGAACCTCGCCGAACTGGCCGAACTGCGCGCCGAGGGCGGCCTGGAGCAGGTCGCGGCCCGGCTGGCCCGCCCCGGCGGCACGGCGGAGGGGGCCGGGGGCGGTGGTGACGGAGAGGGCCACGACGGCGGTGGTGGAGAGGGCCGCGACGGCGGTGGTGGCGATGCGCGGCGGGCGCGGCTCGCCGGGTCGGACGGCCGGCCCGCGCCCGCCGGTTCCGCGGCGCCGGACCCGATGGAGACGGCCCGGGCCGCCGGGGACCGCCGCATCCGGATGCCCACCGGCTACGAGATGCACCCATGGGCGGATCTGCGCCCGGCGGGCGAAGGGCCCGCGAGCGGAAGGAAGTTGTGGCACCAGAGTCCAGGGAGCGCGGGATGACCATCCTCTGTGTACGTTTCCAGCTGCCTTCGATGTACGAGGCGGCCCTGCCGGGACTGCTCGGACTCCTGGAGGAGTTCACCCCGGTCGTCGAGGCGCTGCCGCCGGACGGGGCGCTGGCCGATCTGCGCGGCGCCGAACGGTACTTCGGGCGCGGCGCGGCCGAGCTGGCGTCGGTGATCCGGGTCCGCGCGCTCGCCCGGTTCGGCGTCGACTGCGCGATCGGCGCCGGACCGGGACCGATGCTGGCCCGCATGGCCCTGGGCGAGGCGAGGCCCGGACTCACCCGCGCGGTGCCGGGCGATCCGGACGCGGTCGCGGAGTTCCTCGCCGGGCGGCCCGTCGTCGCGCTGCCCGGCGTCGGCCCGGCGACGGCGCGCACCCTGGGCGAGTACGGCCTGGACACCCTGGGCCGGGTCGCCGCCGCGCCGCTGTCCACGCTCCAGCGCCTGGTCGGCGCGCGGGCCGGCCGCGAGCTGCACGAGAGGGCGAACGGCGTCGACCGCGGCCGGGTCGTCCCCAACGCCGTCTCCCGGTCCCTGGCCACCGAACGCCCCTTCGGCCACGACGAGCTGGACCCCGGCCGGCACCGCGCGGCCCTGCTCTCGGCCGCCGGGGAACTGGGCGAGCGGCTGCGCGCCCTCGGCAAGGTCTGCGGCGCCCTGACCCTCACCGTGCGCTACGCCGACCGGTCCGCCACCGTCCGCTGCCGCGCGCTGGCGGAGCCGACCGCCCACTCGGCGGCGCTGACCGGGGCCGCGTACGGCATGTACGAGGCCCTGGGGCTCCAGCGCGCCCGGGTCCGGGTGCTCGCCCTGCGCGCCGAGGGGCTGGACTCCGCCGAGCACGCCTCCCACCAGCTCACCTTCGACCCCGCTGACGAGAAGGTCCGCCGGATCGAGGAGGTCGCGGACCGCGCGCGGGCCAGGTTCGGGCCGCGCGCGGTGCTGCCGGGGACGCTGGCCGCGTGACCTCCGCCGCGGCGCGGTCAGTTGGCCCACGGCGGGGTGAGCACGGTGCCGTCCGCCAGGTGGGCCCGCAGGCCGACGGACGTGGTGACCCAGGAGACCGCGGTGCGGTCCGCGGGGTTCTCCACGGTGAGTGTCGCGCCGGGGTTGATGATCACCGTGTCGCCCGCGGTGACGCGCTCGGTGCGGTCGTCCAGCGTGATCAGCAGCTCGCCTTCGAGCAGGTGGAAGATCTCCTCGTGGGTGACGGTGTGGGCGGGCGCCCTGGTGCCGGCGGGGATCTCGCCGCGCCAGGCGCACAGCTGCCGGGAGCCGGTGAGCGGGGTGGCGTACGAGACGAAACGGGCGCCGTGGATCTCATGGGTCACGGCTTCGGAGGCGCGGACGACGGGCATGGGTGTCTCCTCGGGAAAAGTAGTCAAGCTGCTTGACCAAGCGTCTCGGCTCCATGGTCAAGCAGGTTGACCAATTGGTCAAGGGTGTTTCAATGTCCCGGTGCACAGCTCCGAGGCCATGGCCCTCTCCGCCGCCCTGCTCGCCGCCGCCGGCGAACTGACGCAACGCGTCAACGAGGGCGTCGCCGCCCGCGGTTTCGAGGGGGTGCGGCCCGCGCACGGCTTCGCGTTCGCGCGCCTCGCGCCGGACGGCGCGACCGTCACCGAGCTGGCTGCCCACCTCGGGGTCACCAAGCAGGCGGCCAGCCAGCTCGTCGACGAGATCGTGCGCAAGGGGTACGCCGAGCGGCGGCCCCACCCCGGCGACGCGCGCGCCCGGCTGATCGTGCTGACCGCGCGGGGCCTGGCCTGCACGCGCGCGGCGGAGGAGTCGGCCGCGGAGGCCGTGCGGGGGTGGACCGCGGTGCTCGGCGAGGACGAGGCGCGCGCGCTGGGGGAGCGGCTGACGCGGATCGCGCCGCGCGGACCCATTCGGCCCGCCTGGTGACGAGGGGGCGGTCTGCCGTGTGACGGCTCGGCAGGGCTGTTGTCACGCAGGCCCGTCGACTCTGCGGGCACCCCGGAAAGTTTTTACTGACGCGTAACTTCACACTTGGACTACTCGTTCGTAACTTGACGAGTGAACAGCATCCTCGTGATCCGGATCACAGGGCGCAGTGCCGTCGCACCTCCCTTGAGCCGCAAGGAGATCACACGATGCTGCCCTTCCCGCGCGCCCGGAGACACCTGGCCGCCCTGTTCCTGGCCGCCGCCCTCGCCGTCGTCCCGGCCGCCGCCGCCCACGCCTCCGCCGCCCCCAGTTCGGGCTGGAACGACTACCACTGCAAGCCGTCCGCCGCCCACCCCCGCCCCGTCGTCCTCGTCCACGGCACCTTCGGCAACTCCGTCGACAACTGGCTCGGCCTGGCGCCCTACCTCCAGGCCCGCGGGTACTGCGTCTTCTCCCTCGACTACGGGCAACTGCCCGGCGTCCCGGTCTTCAACGGCCTCGGTCCCATCGACAAGTCGGCAGGCCAGCTGTCCGCCTTCGTCGACCAGGTGCTCGCCGCCACCGGCGCGGCCAAGGCCGACCTCGTCGGCCACTCGCAGGGCGGCATGATGCCCCGCTACTACCTGAAGTTCCTCGGCGGCGCCGCCAAGGTCAACGCCCTCGTCGGCATCGCCCCCGACAACCACGGCACCACCCTCAGCGGCCTGGCCAACCTGCTGCCGTACTTCCCGGGCGCCGCGGACCTGCTCTCCGCCGCCACGCCCGGACTCGCCGACCAGGTCGCCGGGTCCGCCTTCATCACCAAGCTCAACGCGGGCGGGGACACCGTGCCCGGCGTGCACTACACGGTCATCGCCACCCAGGACGACGAAGTGGTCACCCCCTGGCGGACCCAGTACCTGAGCGGCTCCGACGTCCACAACGTCCTGCTGCAGGACCTCTGCCCGGTCGACCTGTCCGAGCACGTGGCCATCGGCACGATCGACCGCATCGCCTTCCACGAGGTGGCCGACGCACTCGACCCCGCGCACGCCACCGCCACCACCTGCGCGTCCGTGTTCAGCTGACACGGCGTGCGCGCCGGAGGGTCAGCCTTCCGGCCACCAGGTGCGCGCGATGTCCTTGCGGACCTCGGGCCGCCCGGCGGGACGCTCGTCGGCCTCCTCCCGGACCCGGCGGGCGTCCGTCTTCCTCGTCAGGGGCTTCTGCACTGTCGTCCGGCGCATCGGGGCCTCCTTAGACGTCTACCGGGTTCCGTGTTCTCACGGAGGTAGACCCTTGTGGCGAGAGTTCCTCATCGGGGCGGGTCTGTCTGTGGTGGCGGTCACGGACCGGTTGTCAGTGGCGGGTGTCACCCTGGGGACCATGAGTGAGCGACTGACCACCGGCGGTGGAGCGACGGCCCTGGACTGGGACGCGCAGGCCGCCGTCTTCGACGACGAACCGGATCACGGACTGCGCGATCCGCGGGTGCGCGCCGCCTGGGCGGACCGGCTGCGCGGCTGGCTGCCCGAGCACCCCGCCGAGATCCTCGACCTCGGCTGCGGCACGGGCAGCCTGTCGCTGCTCGCGTGCGCACAGGGACACCGGGTGACCGGCGTCGACAGCTCCCCCGCCATGGTGGAGCGGGCCCGCGCCAAACTCGCGGGCCGGGACGCGGCGTTCTCGACCGGCGACGCGGCGCGCCCGCCGGTGGGCGAGCGGCGCTTCGACGCCGTCCTGGTCCGCCATGTGCTGTGGGCGCTGCCGGACCCGGCCGGTGCGCTGCGGCACTGGCGGGACCTGCTGCGGCCCACGGGGCGGCTGGTCCTCGTGGAAGGCGTCTGGGGGACGGTCACGCCGGTCGGCATACCCACGGATCGGCTCCTCACTCTCCTCGCGCCCCTCGCGTCACACACGCGTGTGGAACACCTGTCGCACGACGCCCTGCTGTGGGGCAAGGAGGTGAGCGACGAGCGGTACGCGGTGGTGGCGTCGGTGTGAGCCCCGCGGACGACCCCGGACGGGGACCCGCCCGGGTCAGGACAGCAGTGCGGTGAAGCCGTCCCGGCGGGCCAGCGCCTCCAGTTCGGCGAGCGCCGCCACGGCGGCCTCCGCCGCGCGCGGATCGCGCTCCGCCAGGCCGCTCGCCGCGAACTCGTCCTCGTCCAGACGCCGTACGTCCGTGCCGTCCGCCGAGCGCCACAGGTCCAGGTCGAGATCCTCCACGACCAGTTCCGCGCCCGTGCGCACGGCCGGGCGGGCGATGTCGCAGTACCAGCCCTTGAGCCGCCCCGTGCCGTCGCGGACCTCCTTCACCGCGTACCAGCGGTCGCGCCAGTAGTACTCGGTGAAGACGTCGCCCGGCTCGAAGCGCACGAAGCCGAAGTCGCGTACGCCGTCGCCCGCCCAGGGCGCCCGGACGGTGATCCGCGTGCCGTCGTCGGCCACGAGCACGCTCGCGTAACGGATCTTCTCCCGGCCGCCCTTGACCAGGACGACGGTCAGCCGGACCGTCACCGGACCCGCAGGATCAGCCGAGTTCGCGGACATGGCGCACCTCTGTCGCGCACACCTCGTAGCCGAACCACTCGTTGATCGCGATCATCGGCTCGTTGCCGGTGTCGTTGCCCGTCAGTGCCTCCGTGTACCCGGCGGCCCGGGCCCGGTGCAGCGAGTCGTTCTTGGCGAGCTTGGCCAGGCCCCGGCCGCGGAACTCACGGGCGGTGCCCGTCATGACCGTGGCGTAGCGGGTGCCGCCGTCCGTCCGGGCCGCCGAGAAGGCCGCGGGACGGCCGTCGACCAGCGCCACCGAGGTCAGCTCGGCGCTGAACAGCGGGTGCCGCCAGGTCTCCTCCAGCCAGGCCTCGTAGTCGGTGAAGTCGTGGTCCACGTCACTCGGTTCGTCCTGGACCGTCTGCGCGTCCAGCTCGAACAGCGGGCGCGGATCGCCGGCGAAGTCCGCGCCCCGGCGCAGCTCCACGCCCGGCGGCAGCTCCTGGCGCGGCGGGAGCGTGCCGCCCGCCAGGTCCAGGCGCAGGAAGTACGCGGAACGGCTCGCGCGGTAGCCGTGCAGCCCGGCGAAGGCGCGGTTGCCCGGCGCGTCCAGCACCCAGGCGTGCAACCGGACCGCACCGTGCGCGGCCAGGTGCTCCTCGGCGGCGCGCACCAGCAGCGAACCGGCGCCCCGGCGGGTGTGCCCGGGATGCACGTACACGTTGACGTTGCCCTGGCCGGGCTCGGCGCTCTCATGGGCCAGGTGCACCTGCGCCGTGCCGATCACCTCGCCGTCGGCCACGGCGACCAGCGGCCGGTAGTGGGCGTCGGGGTGCATCCGGGTCAGGTCGTAGGCGAGGGACTCGGGGGTGGACAGGACGTACGGCAGCGCGAGATGGCGGACCCGGGCGAAGCCTTCGAGGTCGGCGCGCGCGTCGGGGCGCAGTTCACGAATGATCATGGTCATGGGAGCGTACGTTACGGGGCGGCGCCGGGCGGGCGCCTCCCAATTTCCCCGCCGCCCCGCCGCCCCGCCGCCCCGCCGCCCCGCCGCCCCGCCGCCCCGCCGCCCCGCCGCCCCGCCGCCCCGCCGCCCCGCCGCCCCGCCGCCGCCCCGCTGCCTCGCCGCATTTCTCCGCCGCGTCCCGCCGCCCGCCCTCGCCGCCCGCCCGTGCGCGACAATCACCGGGTGACCTTGAGGATCCACATCGATGACGGCGCGGCCCCCTACGAGCAGGTGCGGGCCCAGATCTCCGAGCAGGCCCGGTCGGGCGCGCTGCCGGTGGGCTACCGGCTGCCCACCGTGCGCGCGCTGGCCGAGTCCCTCGGGCTGGCGGCGAACACGGTCGCCAAGGCGTACCGCGCGCTGGAGACGGACGGGGTGATCGAGACCCGGGGCCGCAACGGCACCTTCGTGGCCGCCGCGGGACCGGCCGCCACCCGCGAGGCGGCGGCGGCCGCGCAGGCCTACGCGGAACGGGTACGGCGCCTGGGCCTGGACGAGGACACCGCGCTCGCCGCCGCCCGGGACGCCCTGCGGGCGGCGTACGGGCGGTAGCTGGCCGCCCGGGACGGGGGGGCGGGGCCCCTGGCCGGTGACGCGTCAGTGGCGCGCCGGCAGCCGCCCCGGAGTGCGGGTCGGGTCCAGGCCCGCCCGGCGTGCCGCGCCCGCGAACGTCACCGCGTCGCGCACCGCCGCCCCCGTCGGGTCGTTGTTGAAGTACGCGTACACGTCCCGCCCGTCCGGCCAGGCCGTCGCGATCCGGTCGGCCCAGGTCTCCAGGGACCGCCGGCCGTAGTGCGGCCAGGCCAGGGCCCGGCCCACGTGGAAGCGGACGTAACCCCAGTCGGTGGTCGGCCACAGCGGGGTGACCGGGCGGCCGTGGGCGTCGGCCCAGCACAGGGCCGCGCCCCGCGCCATCAGGACGTCACGGACCCGCGGCGTCCACCACGTCTCGTGCCGGGGTTCCACCGCGACCCGGAGGCCGGCCGGGAAGCAGGCCAGGCACGCGTCCAGCAGGCCGGGATCGGCGCGCAGCGTGGGCGGCAGCTGGAGCAGCACCGGGCCGAGCCGGTCGCCGAGCCCGGCGGCGTGCGCCAGCAGGCGGCGCACCGGCTCCTCGGGGTCCTTGAGCCGCTTGACGTGGGTCAGGTAGCGGCTCGCCTTGAGCGCGACCGTGAAGTCCGGCGGCACCCGCTCCCGCCACGCCCGGAACGTCTCCCGCGAGGGCAGCCGGTAGAAGGCGTTGTTGACCTCCACCGTGGCGAACGCCGACGCGTACTCCTCCAGCCACAGCCGCAGCGGGCAGCCCTCGGGGTACAGCACCCCCCGCCAGTCCTTGTACTGCCAGCCCGACGTCCCGACGAACAGGGTCATACGTCCATCAGAACACCGACGGGCGCGCGCTTCAGGACACCGACGGGCGCGCGCTACAGGTACAGCCCGGCGTCCGCGCCCTCCCGCGGCTCGGGGAGGGCCGTCGGGGAGGTGCCCCGGCGCAGCGCGTACAGCTCGGCCAGGGTCGCCCCGTCCCGGCCCACGCCCTCCTCGGTCCCCAGCCAGTCCACCGCCTCGCGCCGGGTCAGCCGGTCCACCTCGATCCGGGCCAGGCAGCGGCCCGGGCGGACCACAGCCGGGTGCAGGCGCTCCAGGTCCTCGTTGGTCGTCACCCCGACCAGCACGTTGCGGCCCTGGCCGAGGAGGCCGTCGGTCAGGTTCAGCAGGCGGGACAGGGCCTGCCCGGCCGTGTGCTTGGCCTCGCCGCGGATCAGCTCGTCGCAGTCCTCCAGGAGCAGCAGCCGCCAGCGGCCCTTGCCCGTCGCGTCCTCCTCGCCGATGGCGATGTCCATCAGGTAGCCGACGTCGCTGAAGAGCCGCTCCGGGTCGAGCACGCAGTCCACCTGGCACCAGTCCCGCCAGGAGCGGGCCAGCGTGCGCAGCGCGGAGGTCTTGCCGGTGCCCGGCGGGCCGTGCAGCAGCAGGAGGCGGCCCGCGATGTCCTGGGGGGTGGTCTTCATCAGGCGGTCCATCGCGTCCGCGACCGGCGCCGTGTAGTTCGCCCGGACCTCGTCCCAGGTGCCGGCCGAGATCTGCCGGGTGGTGCGGTGCGGGCCGCGCCGCGGGGAGACGTACCAGAAGCCCATCGTCACGTTCTCCGGCTGCGGCTCCGGTTCGTCGGCCGCGCCGTCCGTGGCCTGGCCGAGGACCCGCTCGGCCAGCTCCGCGTCGGTCGCGGTGACCGTGACGTCGGCCCCCCGGTTCCAGCGGGAGACCAGCAGGGTCCAGCCGTCGCCCTCCGCCAGGGTCGCGCTGCGGTCGTCGTCGCGGGCCGTGCGCAGCACCCGGGCGCCCTCCGGCAGCAGGGTGGCCCCCGAGCGCACCCGCTCGATGTTGACCGCGTGCGAGAACGGCTGCTCGCCCGTCGCGAAACGGCCGAGGAACAGCGCGTCGACGACGTCGGACGGCGAGTCGGAGTCGTCGACGTTGAGCCGGATCGGCAGCGCGTCGTGTGGGTTCGCAGACATGCCGCCATGATCCGCCACCCGACCGCCCCGCGCACCCTCTTTCCCGGCCGAGCGCCCCGTGTCGCGCCCGGCGGCGCGCAGGGCCGCGAGCCCCGCCGCCGATCACATCGGCGGGCGCGCCACCGGCCGTACTGCCGGCGCGCCACCGGCCGTACCGCCGGCGCATCCTCGGCCGTACCGCCCACGTACCCCCGGCCGTACCCCCGCCGCACCGCCCACAGCTCCCCGGCCGCCCCGCCGACCCACCCCCAGCCGCACCGAACCCGAACATCCCCGAACCCCGCCCCGGCGGCGTTCTCCGCCCGTACTGTGGTTCCCGATGCGACGTCATGGGGGAATCCGGTGATGCGCCGGTGGCGGCTCGCCGCGCTGCTCGGGGTGGCCCTGGCGATCGCGGCCCTGGTGGTGGCGCTGGCCGACACCCGGCCGGACAGCGCGAGCACCGCGGGCACCACCCGCGACGGCGCCCGCGTGCACGGCACGCCCGCGCCCGGACCGCACGCGGGCGACCCGGACGTCGGCTGGGGCTTCACCCACACGCAGTTCAGCGCCGACCAGGGCAGCCCCGCCGCGACACAGCGCGCCGCGAAGCTGCTGGCGGCCGGCGACGGGCTGCCGCAGAACCAGGCGATCATGGGCTGGGGCGCCGACAACCCCGAACCGGTGAAGGGCCATTACGACTTCACCGCGCTGGACCGCCGGATCGACCTCATGCGCGCCTCCGGTGCCGCCCCCGTCATCACCCTGTGCTGCGCCCCGGACTGGATGAAGGGCGGCCGGGCCGGCGCGGACCGCACCGACTGGAGCAGGCAGGCCCTGGAGACCGCCCCCACCCCCGGCCACTACGCGGACTACGCCGCGCTCGCCGCGACCGTCGCCCGGCGCTACCCGGACGTGCGCCACTTCCTCGTCTGGAACGAGTTCAAGGGCTTCTGGAACGACGCCGCGTCCCGCTGGGACTACGAGGGGTACACCAAGCTGTACAACCTGGTCTACAAGGCGCTCAAGAAGGTCGATCCCCAGATCATGGTGGGCGGCCCGTACCTCGGCATGGACAGCGTCGACCCCCGGCAGGACGACGCCTCCACCGTGCTGCGCGGCCCCTGGGGCGCCCTGGATCAGCGGGTCCTGGACGCCTTCACCTACTGGAACACGCACAAGGCGGGCGCCGACTTCGTCGTCGTGGACGGCTCCAGCTACACCAAGGACGACGACCTGCTGCCCGACGAGTTCGCCGCCACCGACAAGCTGACGGCCGTCGGCCGGTGGGTGCGGCAGCAGACCCACGGCCTGCCCCTGTGGTGGGCCGAGTACTACGTGGAGCCCGCCGACGGCGACGACGACCGCAAGGGCTGGACCGAACCGCACCGCGTCGCCGTCCAGGCGGCCGGCCTGATCGCCATGGTCCGCGGCGGAGCCTCCTCCGGCTTCTACTGGAACCCCGAGAAGGAGGACGGCCCCGACTGCCCCGGCTGCCTGTGGACGCCCACCGGCGGCGCGGACGGCGGACGGGCGCTGCCCATGGACGGCCTGCTGACCCGCTTCGCCCGCGCCTTCCCGCCCGGCACGCGCTACCCGGCCGTGCCCGTCGCCGCCGGTGACGCGTCCGGCCTGCGGGTGCTGGCGAGCGACCGGACCGTCCTGGTGGTGAACACGCTCGACCGTACGGTCGCCACCCAGGTCGACGGCGAGCGGATCGAGCTGGCGCCCTACGAGGTGAAGTGGCTCGGCCGGCAGGCCGCCCGTGCCACCACCCCCTGAACCGCCCGGCGGCCGCTCAGCCCTTGCCCATCGTCAGGAACCGCTGCGCCAGCGAGGCGAACAGCACCGCGAGCAGCGGCAGCGAGAACCAGAAACTCCCCTGGAGCCACCGCAGTTGCCGCACGCCCGGCCGCAGCGCCACCCGGACCACCTCCCGGGCCGTGAGCAGCACGACCAGGGCGAGGGCCGCCAGGGCGCCGACCACCGACCACGGCGTCCAGGTCACCCGGGGGCCGATGGGGCCCGGGTGCGGCCGCGGCACCGGGTCCGCGGACGGCTGCCGCAGCGCGTACAGGGTCACGTCGTCGTTGCCGAAGACCTTCGCCAGCTCCGACCGCCCGTCGAGGTTGCGCACCAGCCGCGCCTCCCAGCCGGCCGGGTAGCCCGCGTCCATCCGCAGATACGTGGCCTGGCCCCGGTCGACCATCAGGTACGAGTTCGGTCCCGCGTCCTTGAGTGACTTGACCAGGCCCGACACCAGCACCGGGTCGCTCGGCGCCAGGGTCGGCACATAGTCGACGCGTTCCATGTCCCTGGCGCCCCACGGCATGGCCGGGGTGACCTCGTTCACCGGGTCCTGGCTCAGCCACAGCAGGCGCACGGTCGGCCGGTCGTGGGCGTAGACGTAGTCCATGGCCGCGACCTCGCCGGGCCTGACCCGCTCGAAGGGCTCGTTGCCCCAGCGGGCCACCAGGAAGCCGCCCATGAGCAGCAGCCCGGTCAGCAGCGCGGCGAGCGGGGCCAGGTGCCGCCGCCTTCCGCGGCGTTCGTCCGCGGTGCCGCCGGCCCGCGGGAAGAGCGCGAGCGCGGCGAGCAGCGCGGCGCCCGGCAGGGCGAACAGGAAGACCCTGAGCGCCATCTCGCCGCCGTAGGACTGCATGCCGAAGCCCAGGAACGGCACGAAGGCCAGCACCGGCAGCGACCGCTCGCGGTACCGGTTACGGCGCCGCCGCCACCAGCCCCAGCAGGCGAGGCACAGCACCGAGCCGGCCAGCAGCACCCGCGTGTACAGCACCAGCCGGTGGGTGGAGTCACCGCCCTGGATGCGGCCCGTCACGGAGGTCGACACATTGCCGCCGACCCCGCCGACCCCGCCGAACAGCTCGTCGAAGTGTCCCGACCAGTACGGCTCGGCCATGAAGCCCAGCCAGAACACCACCAGCACCGCGCACAGCACGGGCAGGCCGCGCAGTTCGGACCGCCCGGCCAGGACCAGCACCGCCAGCACGCCGAGCATCACGAACGGGGTGAGCTGGTGGGCCGGGACGCTCGCCGCGAACAGCCCGATCAGCACCAGCAGCAGTACGGTCTTCTGCCGCCGGCCGGTCTCCTCGACCTCCGCCTCGCCGGGCCGCAGCCGCGTCCACAGCACGCGCGGCGCCCGGAACCAGACCAGCAGGATCGCCACGAAGGCCAGGTAGAGCAGGTAGGTGAAGCCCTGCGGGGAGAAGTAGTCCTGGCCCACCCAGCCGCTCAGCACGAAGATCCACACCCCGGTCCACCGGGCCCGCCAGCTCGCCCGCAGCGAGCGGGTCAGCAGGAACACCGGGGGCAGGTAGAGGAGTTGGACGGTCAGCGGCCACCAGCGGATGACCTCGGTGAAGTCGCTCAGCCCGCAGGCCCGCCCGGCGAACGCGGCCACCGCGAAGAAGCCGGGCCAGCTCCAGCGCGCGTCCAGGTCGGGTACGGCCGCCCCGGTGCGGTCGATGTAGTCGATGAAACCGAGGTGCTGCCAGGCCGTCGGGAACCGCGGCTCGCTCTCGATCACCGCGGGCAGCGCGTGCAGCGACACCACTGTGGCGAGCAGGGTGACCAGCAGCAGTGCCCGGTGTTCGCGGCGCCGCCACAGCAGCGCGGCGAACACCACGACCAGCAGCGCGGCGCCCGCGAGCGTCGGCAGCGGCAGCACGGAGACCAGGCCGAGCCCGCCCATCCGGTCCAGCGCCGCGTCGTCGAGCCGCAGCGCGGGCACCCAGTACAGCAGCAGCGCGGCGAGCAGCAGACAGCCGAGGACGAGCCCGGAACGGGTGGGCGTCAGGCGCTGCCGCCAGGGGGGCGGGGGAGCGGCGGGGGGTGCCGTGTCCGAGGCCGGGTCTGAGGCTGGGTGCGGGGCTGGGGCTGGGGCCGGGGCCGGGGCCGGGTGTGGGTTCCGGCCCCAGTCCGGGTCCGAGTCCGGGTCCGCGTCCGGGCCGGGTTGCGGGCAGGTGGTCTCCCGCGCCGCCGCCTTCCGTACCGCCGTGGAGGGTTCCGGTGCCGCCTCCCGTACCGCCGTGGAGGGTTCCGGTGCCGCCTTCCGCGCAGCCGTGGAGGGTTCCGGTCCCGCTTCCCGTGCCGCCGTGACTGGCTCCCGTGCCGCCGTCGCGGGGACGCCCGCGGGCGGGGTGCCCGGGCCGGGGCGTACGTCGGGACGGCGTTCCACGTGGTCGAAGTCGACGTGGAGGCCGAGGGCCAGGGTGTCCGGCTCCCGCGCCCACGCGGGCCGCCGGTGCGGGGCGGGCCCGGTGATGTCCTCGCCGGCCCCCAGGTCGGCCAGGTCCCCGTCGGGCGCCGTGCTCCCGGCGGCCGCGACGGCGGCGGGCGCGGCCCGTACCGTCCGGTACAGCCGGGGCGCGGCGATCGCGACGATCACCGCGAGGCTGGAGATCTCCGCGACCCCCGCCCCGGTCAGCCCCATCCGGGGCAGCAGCAGCACCGTCAGCCCGAGCACCAGCACGCACAGCAGGCCCTGGAGCCAGGCGAGTCCGGCGGTGCGGCTCTGCGCGCGCAGCACCGCGAAGTAGGTCTCCATCACCACCCGCAGCAGCGCGCCGACCGCGAACCAGCGCAGCAGCGGGGTGGCGGCGTGCGCGTACCCCTCCCCGAAGACGTGCAGGATCCACGGGGCCAGCAGGAACAGCAGACCGCAGACGGGCAGCATGATCCGGGCCATCCGCCGCAGCGCCGCCCGGGTGTTCGCGGCCAGCCGGGCCGGGTCGTGGGAGCCCTCCACGGTGAGCGAGGCGCCCATGTTGATGGCGAGCAGGTTGACCGTGCCGCCGATGGTGGTGGTGATGTAGAAGTAGGCGTTCTCCGCCGAGCTGACCTGCGAGGCGATGATCACCGGCACCAGATAGACGACCGCGAGCGAGAACAGCGAGCCGGTGTAGTCGCCGGCCAGGAACCGGCCCAGCTCCCGGCCGGTCGGCGGCCTGGCGAGCCCCTCGGTGGCCGTGACGTGCCGGGGCACCAGGCGCCGGAACACCAGCCGGCCCAGCGGCACCACGGAGGTGGCGATGGCGATCACCCAGGAGACGAACACCCCGGTGGTGGTGAGCACGGTGGCGAGCCCCACCAGCAGTGCCAGCTTCACCGCCGAGAACACGGTGTTGCCCACCGGCACCCAGGGCGCGCTGCGCAGCCCGGTCAGCACCCCGTCCTGGAGGGTGAGCAGGTTCCAGGCCATCACGGCGGCGATGAAACCGAGCCCGTGGGCGAGGCCGTGCAGGAAGCGGTACGACGGCCCCCAGGTGTCCAGGGTGAGCAGGAACACCGCCGCCCCGCACGCCACCACCAGCGAACTGCCCGCGTACGTACGGGCGATCAGGCGGCCGGTGGCGTGGCCCGCGACCGGGATGAACCGGGCCAGGGCCCCGGTGAGCGTCACCGCGGTCAGTCCGGCCAGGAACTTCATGGCGGCGATCGCGGCGGAGCCCTGGCCGACCGCGGAGTCGGTGTAGTAGCGGGCGGCGACCAGCCAGAAGCCGAGGCCCAGCACCGCGGAGATCCCGGTGTTGAGCATCAGCGCGTAGGCGTTGCGGAACAGCTGGCCGCCGCCGGGGGAGCGGTCGCCGCGTCCGGGCAGGCGCAGCCGGCGTCCCGGCCGCTCGGGCGCCTCGGGTCCGGTGGTCGGTTCCTCGGTGGTGGTGGTCGTGTCAGACACGGGTACGGATGGCCTTCCGGCGGACCTGTCGGGCTCTGCGGATCAGGGCGTAGCCCCGGGTGAGGGCGCGGTCGCGGGCGAAGTCCCGGGCGATCCGGTGGCCCAGGACCAGCCGCTGGAACTCCTCGGGGGTGGTGGTGCGGCGCACGGTGAGCCGGTGCAGGGCGTAGGGGCCCTGGGCGCGGCGGGCCAGGCCGTTGCCGACGGCGAGCGCCTGCCGGAAGCCGGCCGCCCGCACCCGGGCGCGCACGCGGCGGCTGGAGTAGCCGTACGGGTAGGCGAAGGAGGCGGGAGCGGTGCCCAGTTCGGCGGCGACGGTCTCCTTGCAGCGGATCAGCTCCGCCCACAGGGTGTCGTCGTCGAGCTGGTCGAGCTGCGGGTGGGTGTGGCTGTGCCCGCCGATCTCCACCCCGCCGGCCGCCAGTTCGCGCACCTGGTCCCAGTCGAGCATGGTGTCCGGGCCGCCGCCGCTGTCGTGCGCGCCGCGCAGCCAGCCCGTGGCCACGAACAGCGTGGCCGGGAAGGCGTGGGCCGCCAGCACCGGCAGGGCGTGCCGGTGCACACCCTCGTAACCGTCGTCGAAGGTGATCAGGACCGGGCGCGGCGGCAGCGGCCGGGCGCCGTCCGTACGCCAGTGGGCGGCCAGTTCGGCGGTGGTGAGCGGGTGCAGGCCCAGGTCCTCCAGCACGGCCATCTGCTCCGCGAACGCCCCGGGGGAGACGGACAGTTCACGCGTGGCCGCGTTCGGCTCCTCGGTCACCGCGTGGTACATGAGCACGGGCACGGGTGCGTTCACACGGCTCTCCCCTCGCCGCCCGGCGGGGTGCCGGCGGTCCCGTTCGCTCCGCCGTCCGGGGCCGCGCCCGTGGTGCCGCTCCCGGTGCCGCCCGCCGCGATGTCCACGACGGAGAACGCCGTGCCGCCCCGGCGGGCCCGTACGCTGCCGACGGCGTAGCCGCCCGCCGTGGTGAGTGCCCCGGCGACGATCGCGGCGGCCCGGCCCGCGCCGCCCGGCCGGGCCAGCAGCGCGTCGCGCAGGCCGCGGGCCACCCCGGCGGGCAGCACCCGGGTGGTGTAGCGGCGCTCGGACTCCAGGCCCTTGGCCGCGCCGACACTGCGCGACACCAGCGCCTTGGACAGGCCCTCGGCCCAGGTCCGGGTGCGGAAGTAGCGGAACCGCTCGCGCGCGTTCGGCACTCGGTGGTGGATGACCGCCCGGTCGTCGATCAGGAGGACGGCGTCCGGCCGGGCGCGGCTGAGCCGGATGCACAGCTCCGTCTCCTCGCAGCCCAGCGGCCGCTTGTCGCCGTCGCGGCCGATGCCGGTGGCGAAGCCGCCCGCCGCGTCGAAGGCGGTACGCCGGAAGGAGGCGTTGCCGCCCAGGACGTTGCGCACCCGGGCCAGGCCCGGCGGCAGACCCCGGTAGGTGCAGCCCACCACCCAGTCGAACTCCTCCGGGAACCAGGCGGGCCTGCGGCCCGACGCCCAGATCGGCACGGTCCGGCCGCCCACCGCCATCACCCGCGGGTCGGCGTACCCCTCGGCGAAGCGGCGCAGCCAGTCCCGCTCGGCCACCGCGTCGTCGTCGAGGAAGGCGATGACCTCGCCGCGGGAGGCGGCGATGCCGGTGTTGCGGCCGGCGGACAGGCCGCGCGGACCGGCGTTGGCCAGCACCCGCACCCCGCCGCCCGCCGCGCCCTGCCCGGACCCCGCGGTGTACTCCGTCTTGAACTCCTCGGCCAGCCTCGTGAGGAGGACCGGATTGTGGTCGACGACCAGCAGCGTCTCCAGGGCCGGCCGGGACTGCGCCCGCACCGAGGCGACCGCCGCGAGGATGTCCTCCCAGCGGTCCTCGGTGTAGGCGCAGATCACCACGGAGATGCCCGGGCCGGTCAAGACACCTCGCCCGGGTAGGCGTCGAGCATCGGGGAGTGCCGTTCCTGGCGGCGCAGCTCACGCCGGTTGGAGCGCTCCTGGAGGATCACCTTGAGCACCCGCAGCCCGTCGCGCACCGCCCGCAGATTGCTGGCGCCGTGGATGCGCAGGTACTCGTGGCTGGGGATCTCCTGCACCTTGAGCCCGGCCTTGACCACTCTGATGTTCATCAGCGTCTCGACCTCGAAGCCGGTGCAGTCCAGCTCGATCTTGTCCAGGCAGTGCCGCCAGAACGCGTTGTACCCGTAGCACAGGTCGGTGTAGCGGGCGCCGAACTTGCGGTTGACCACGGCGCACAGGACCCGGTTGCCGAGCCTGCGGACGAAGGTCATGTCGTCGGTGCCGCCGCCGTTGGCGAACCGGGAGCCCTTGGCGAAGTCGGCGCCCGAGACGAGGGCGGAGACATAGCTGACGATCTCGCCGCCGTCCGCCGAGCCGTCGGCGTCGACCATCACGATGATGTCGCCGGTGCACGCCTCGAAACCGGTGATCAGGGCATCGCCCTTGCCCTTGCCCCGCTGCGGCACGACCCGCACCTTCGGCCACAGCCCGCGGGCCACCTCGACGGTGTCGTCGGTGGAATTGCCGTCCACCAGCACGACTTCGTGAATCCAGTCGGGAAGTGTCTTGAAGACGTAGGGGAGATTCTCCGCCTCGTTCATGGCGGGAATCACGACACTCACCGGCGGCGCGATGGCCAGGTGAGAGGAGATCGGCCGGTAGTGCGCGGCCGTCCGGGAATCGTGGCCCGAAGCGGGCGGGCGCAGAACGGAACTCATGCGTTGTGTCCCTCTCGTCCGGCGGACCGCCCACCACTGGGGCGGCCCGGCTGTGTGTCCGGTTCGAAAGGGGGGTTTCTCACGCGGAGCGCGACGGAGCCGTCTCCGTGCCCGCCGGGTGAGCCGGCGGAACTGGCCGTACTGCCACCGCGGTGGCAGCCGGTCGCGCGGCACGGCCCGGCCGGCACATGGCCGCCGGGCACGGCACCCCCCTACCGCGCCCCGCCTCGGTGCGCCGCGGTCCCCGAGCCCTCCCCTTGGACCGCACACCGGCGTTTCCGATGCGGGTGAGTTGTATGACGGTATTGATGATTGAAGCAGTATGGCAAGACCTGGAGTGGAACCTCACGATTTTGCTGCTTTTGCCGTCTCTTGATCGTTGATGTTCATTTTCTCGAACGGATTTTCCCTAGCTGTTTGAGAATTCTGTCTGCCGGTTCGAACAGTTCCGGCCGTGTCTGCACCGCGTTGCGCAGCGCCCGGACCGGGGCGCGCCGCGCCCGGTGTCCGGCCGCCACCGGGTGGCGGCGCGTCACCCACCCCTCGGACACGCTCAGTTCCCGTGTCTTGAGGGAGTCCTTGTATTCCTTCTGGCCCCGGCCGAGATCGAGGTACGCGATGCCGTCGGCGGCGGCCGCCTCGGCCATGCGCAGATGCATGACCAGCCCCGGGGAGTACTTCGCGAACGCCGGGTCGTACGCCGGGAACCAGCACGCCAGCACCCGCTCGGTGCGCAGGCCGAAGTGGGCGGCGACCGGGCGGCCGCCGGCGTAGAGCACCGACAGGAGCCCCGCGAACGGCTCCGCGCGGGTGTGGAACAGCCGGGTGACGAGGGCGGTGATCCAGCCGTGCGCGAAGCGGTCGCTGCGCCCGGTCCGCCGGTACTGCGCGGACTTCCAGGCCATCAGGGTCGCCAGCATGGCCGGGTCGCGCTCGTCGTGGACGTAGCGGACCGGGCCCGCGTCCCGGCCCAGCCTGCGGTCCTTGGCGAGCGTGGTCCGGGTGAACTTCGGTGAGCGGGAGCGCAGTTCACGCAGATAGGCGTCGTAGCCCCGGTCGACGTCCATGACCGGGGACGGGAAGATGCCGGAGGCTCCCGCCTCGAACGGCCGCTGGCCCTGGGCCAGGTGGTCGAACTCCCAGACGGCGAGCCGGCAGGCGCGCAGCAGCTCGCGGGTGTCGCAGCTGAAGCCGGGGCGGTGCACCAGGCCCTGGCAGTCGGAGACGCCGAGCCCGACGGCCCGGCCGACACCGGCGGCCGATCTCTGGAACGGGAAGAAGGCGGCTGGCTCGCCGCCCTCGCGGACCACCGCGACCCGCACCCCGCGTCTGCACCGGCCCACGGCGAGCGCGAACTCGGGGGACAGGAAAGGGTTCGCCAGCTCCGGCGAGCCGTGCAGGTGCGCCTTGGACTGCATCGCCGTCCACGCCGCCCGGTCGGCGGCGCTCAACTCGCCCGGACGGTACACGCCGATGTCCACGTCAGGCGCCCTGCTCTCGCGCCCCGCGACCGCCCGGCCGCCGCAGACAGGCCAGCAGCAGGAGCAGGGAGCTGATCACGGTCACGGCCGTGATCCCGCCGTGCACGGACCAGCGGTGCACGGCCAGCATCCCCTGGGCCACCAGCATGTCGAGGGCGACCGCGCCCGCCAGCGAGGCGAGCACGCGGCCGAACGGCTCCAGCCCGCGCAGCCCGGCCGCGATGGCCGCGCCCGGGGCCACGAGCAGGAAGAACAAGGTGAACGGAGCGCGCAGCGGGGAGTCCGAGTCGGTGAACGCGAGGAACGCGCCCGTTCCGGCCACGGCGGTGGCGGCACCCGCGAGCAGCGCCGACAGGCCGGGCAGGTGCGACAGGCCGTGTCCCGGGCCCGGCCGCGCACGCTCCGCGCCGTCGGTCGATGCGGTGTTGACACCTCTCGTCTGCATTGGCGACTTTGCCCCCCGAAGCGCCGGATGCCGGGCTTCAATGTCGCGCAGCCGCACGGGGGCCGTCAAGACGCCAAGTCACCCGTACGAGTACTTGTCTTTCAACGGTCTTCACCCACTCACTGGTGCGACGTGGTGTCAGTTGCGCTTGCGATCGCCCTTGTTCAGTTGAACGAGGGAGGAATTTTTGGCATGGACACTTCCAGTCAACCCGCGTAGCTGCTACCACGGACAAGGCAGAGATGCTGCTAAAGGGAGGTTCCATGAGACGTTCCCGAATCGCCGCATACGTCGGCTCTCTCCTGCTGACCGCCGGTCTCGTCCTCACCGGGACGGCCGCGGCGCAGGCCTCGCCATCGGCCGCGTCCGGCGGCTACGTGGCCCTCGGTGACTCCTACTCCTCCGGGGTGGGCTCCGGCAGTTACATCAGCTCCAGCGGCGACTGCGACCGCAGCACGAAGGCGTACCCCTACCTCTGGAACGCCGCCCACACGCCGTCGTCGTTCGCCTTCACCGCCTGCTCGGGCGCCCGGACGGACGACGTGCTGGCCAACCAGCTCGGCCCGCTCGACTCCGCCACCTCCCTGGTCTCGATCACCATCGGGGGCAACGACGCCGGATTCTCCGACGTCATGACGACCTGTGTGCTCCAGTCCGACAGCACCTGCCTGTCCCGCATCGACACCGCCAGGGCGTACGTCAGCTCCACGCTGCCCGGCAAGCTCGACAACCTCTACTCGGTCATCCGCGGCAAGGCGCCCTCCGCACGCGTGGTCGTGATCGGCTACCCCCGCTTCTACCTGCTCGGCCAGACCTGCCTCGGCCTCTCCGACACCAAGCGCTCCGCCATCAACGCGGCGGCCGACCTGCTCGACACCACCATCGCCAAGGCCGCCGCGAACCACGGCTTCGGCTTCGGTGACGTCCGCACCACCTTCAGCGGCCACGAGATCTGCTCCGGCAACTCCTGGCTGCACAGCGTCAACTGGCTCGACATCGGTGAGTCCTACCACCCCACGGCCGCCGGCCAGTCGGGCGGCTACCTGCCGGTGCTCACCAACGCGGCCTGACCGCACGCGAGACCCGACCCCACCGGGAACACGAGACCCGAACCCACCGGGAACACGAGGCGCGGACCCCATCGAGGCCGCGCACGAGTACGCGATCGAGCGGGTGCTGGAGTGGATCG
>NZ_JBEYVW010000033.1:0-58535 GCF_040644175.1 Streptomyces sp. NPDC047017
AAACGCTCGGCTGGAAAACACCAGCCGAGCGCCTGCGTGATCTACTGACGGCCACATAAGCCATCAGGTGTTGCGAGGACCCCAAGAATCCGCCGTGCGGGTCAGGGGGCGCCGTCGGGCTTTCAGTGAGCCGTCACTTCACCGGCTCGGGCTCCGGTGCGTTCTCGCTCTCCGCCTCGCCGGCCGGGTCGACCGGGGTCCTGACGGAGTCGAGCAGGAGCTGGGCGACGTCGACGACCTGGATGGACTCCTTGGCCTTGCCGTCGTTCTTCTTGCCGTTGACCGAGTCGGTCAGCATGACCAGGCAGAACGGGCAGGCGGTGGAGACGATGTCCGGGTTGAGGGAGAGGGCCTCGTCGACGCGCTCGTTGTTGATGCGCTTGCCGATCCGCTCCTCCATCCACATCCGGGCACCGCCGGCGCCGCAGCAGAAGCCGCGTTCCTTGTGGCGGTGCATCTCCTCGTTGCGCAGGCCGGGGACGCCGGCGATGATCTCGCGCGGCGGCGTGTAGATCTTGTTGTGGCGGCCCAGGTAGCAGGGGTCGTGGTAGGTGATGATGCCCTCGACCGGGGTGACCGGGACCAGCTTGCCCTCGTCGACCAGGTGCTGGAGCAGCTGGGTGTGGTGGATGACCTCGTAGTCGCCGCCGAGCTGCGGGTACTCGTTGCCGAGGGTGTTGAGGCAGTGCGGGCAGGTGGCGACGATCTTCTTCGCGGACTTCGGCTTGCGCGACTCCTCGGTCACCTTGCCGTCGTCGTCCACCTCCTCGCCGAAGGCGGCGTTGAGGGACATGACGTTCTCCATGCCGAGTTCCTGGAACAGGGGCTCGTTGCCCAGGCGGCGGGCGGAGTCGCCGGTGCACTTCTCGTCGCCGCCCATGATCGCGAACCTGACGCCCGCGATGTGCAGGAGTTCGGCGAACGCCTTCGTCGTTTTCTTGGCGCGGTCTTCCAGCGCGCCGGCGCAGCCGACCCAGTACAGGTACTCGACCTCGGAGAGGTCCTCGATGTCCTTGCCCACGACCGGGACCTCGAAGTCGACCTCCTTGGTCCACTCCAGGCGCTGCTTCTTGGCCAGGCCCCAGGGGTTGCCCTTCTTCTCCAGGTTCTTGAGCATCGTGCCCGCCTCGGAGGGGAAGGCGCTCTCGATCATCACCTGGTAGCGGCGCATGTCGACGATGTGGTCGACGTGCTCGATGTCCACCGGGCACTGCTCGACGCAGGCGCCGCAGGTGGTGCAGGACCACAGGACGTCCGGGTCGATGACGCCGTTCTCCTCGGCGGTGCCGATCAGCGGCCGCTCGGCCTCGGCCAGCGCCGCGGCCGGCACGTCCTTGAGGGCCTCCTCGGACGCCTTCTCCTCGCCCTCCATGGACTTGCCGCCGCCGGCGAGCAGGTAGGGCGCCTTGGCGTGCGCGTGGTCGCGCAGCGACATGATCAGCAGCTTCGGGGAGAGCGGCTTGCCCGTGTTCCAGGCCGGGCACTGGGACTGGCAGCGGCCGCACTCGGTGCAGGTGGAGAAGTCCAGCAGGCCCTTCCAGGAGAAGTGCTCGACCTGCGAGACGCCGAACACGTCGTCCTCACCGGGGTCGGTGAAGTCGATCGCCTTGCCGCCCGAGGTCATCGGCTGCAGCGCGCCCAGGGCCGTACCGCCGTCGGCCTCACGCTTGAACCAGATGTTCGGGAAGGCGAGGAAGCGGTGCCAGGCCACACCCATGTCGGTCTTGAGCGCCACCGTGATCATCCAGATGAACGAGGTGGCGATCTTCAGGCCGGCGAAGAAGTACGTGAGGTTCTGGAGGGTGGAGACGTCCATGTCCCGGAACCAGGCGACGACCGGGTACGAGATGAAGAAGGACGCCTCGTAGCCGTCGACGTGGTGCTGGGCGCCCTCCAGGGCGTGCAGCGTGAAGATGCAGACGCCGACGATCAGGATGACCGCCTCGACGAAGTACGCCTGGCCGAAGTTGGAGCCGGCGAAGCGGGACTTGCGGCCCGGCTTGTCGGGCCGGCTCAGCTGGCGGATCGCGATCAGGACCAGGATGCCGAGTGTCGTCATGGTGCCGAGGAACTCGACGAACATGTTGTACGGGGCCCAGTCGCCGATGACCGGCAGGATCCAGTCGGCCTTGAAGAGCTGGCCGATCGCGTTGACGATCGTCAGCAGCAGCGAGAAGAAGCCCACCGCCACGAACCAGTGCGCCACGCCCACGATGCCCCAGCGGTTCATCCGGGTGTGGCCGAGGAACTCCTTGGCCACGGTGACGGTGCGCTGTGCGGGTTCGTCGGTCCGGGTCCCGGCGGGTACGGACTGGCCGAGCCGCAGATAGGTGTAGATCTGCAGTACGGCGCGGCCGAACAGTGCCACGCCGACCACGATCAGGACCAGCGACACGATGATCGCGGCGAGTTGCATTGGGGCTCCTGTGAGGCGGCCTCGAAATTACTAAGCGGTAACTTATGCAGTCCGTTTGAGACTACCCCCATCCTCCGTAGCAATGTAGCCGGGCACGGGGTGATCTGAATCGCTGAGGGTCGCCTGACAAATCGCCGAGGGCCGCCTGGTGAGGAGGGTCCGTCCGGGTGCGGTGACGCCCGTACGGAGCCCTTTCCGGTGCCGGATCCTGGTCCGACCCTGGCCCGATCTTGTTCCGATCCTGTTCTGATCGTGTTATTCACACCCCATCGCCCGATATTCACCTAATTTAAGAACCGTGCTCTACGGGATCGCCACCGCCACCGCCGCCCTCTTCCTCGCCGCCGTGCTCTCGGCCCTGCTCCGGGTGCCCGCGCTGCGCCTGGGGCTGGTCGACCGGCGGCGCATGCGGCCGGTGCCGCTGCTCGGCGGGGTGGCCGTGGTGGGCAGCACCTGCCTGATCGCGGCGGCCGGCGGCTGGACCGGGGCCGCCCCGCTCAGCCACCCGGTGGGCAGGCTGCTGGCCGTGGGCGCCGGGGTCGCCGTCCTCGGGCTGGTCGCGGACGTGTGGCGGCTCAAGACACCGCTGCTGCTCGTCGGCACGGCCGTCGCGGCGGCCTGGGTGGTGCCGTACGACGAGACCGGGGTGCCCGCGGGCATCGCCGCCGTGCTCTGGATCGCCTGTGTGGCCGCCGCCTTCCGGGGGCTCGACCACGCCGACGGGCTGGCCGGCACGGTGGGGGTGATCACCGCGTTCGGCGCG
Organism: Streptomyces sp. NPDC047017; assembly: GCF_040644175.1. Lineage (NCBI taxonomy): Bacteria > Bacillati > Actinomycetota > Actinomycetes > Kitasatosporales > Streptomycetaceae > Streptomyces > Streptomyces sp. NPDC047017. The sequence goes on from NZ_JBEYVW010000033.1 coordinate 3,180, forward strand.
GGCGTGTGCGCGGCGGCCGAGCTGATGGACGACCTGGCGGTGCTGCTGAGCGTGCTCGCCGCCGCCCTCACCGGCTTCCTGATGCACAACTGGCATCCCGCGCGGATCGCCTTCGGTGCCTGCGGCTCCCTGTTCACCGGGTTCGTGCTCGCCTCGTCGGCGGTGCTCGTCCGCACGGAGTACGACGCCGGCCCCACCGCGGCCGTGCTGTTCCCGCTCACCGCCACGGCTGTCGCCGACGCGGTGCTGGTCGTCCTCTCCCGGCGGCTGGCCGGGCGGCCGGTGCTGCGCCGCGGCCCCGACCACCTCGCGCACCGGCTGCGCCGGCTCGGCCTCACCCCGCCCGGGGCGACCGTCCTGATCGGGGTCTGCGCCTTCGCGACGGTGCTGGTCGGCGTCCTGGTGCACCTGGACTGCCTCGCCCCGGTGAGCGGCCTGTGGACGGCCGGCGCGGTGTCGGCGGCCGTCCTCGGGCTGCTGTGCGTACGGGTGTACGGGCCGCGCCGGCCCACCGGGACGCACGCCACCACCGCCACCGGGACCAGGACCTCGGCCGCCATCGGGACCAGGGCCTCGGCCGCCGATGCCTACGGCACCCGGACGCGGGCAGGCGGGAGAGGGGCGGCGGGGGTCCTGGGCACTCCCCGGTCCCCCGGAGGCGTACGGGACGCGCGGGCGTCGTCCGTACGGGAGGCGCGCGCGCCCGGGCGCGACCCGCGCACTCCGCCCTCCCCGCGGGCCTCCCGGACCCGGCGGCCGTACGACCTCCAGGACCCGGCGGACGCCGGACGCTCCTCCGGATACCCCGTACCGCCACCCCAGCAGACGGCATCGTCGCAGGTCAGGGAGTCCTTGCGTGTAAGGGATGGATAAGACTTGAGTCTGGTGGACTCAGGTCTGTTGACCCCGGCGCCGCCGTCGTGCACACTTGAGCCTGTTGCACTCAAGTCAGCTGGAGGAATTCACCATGGCACGTGCGGTCGGCATCGACCTGGGCACGACTAACTCCGTCGTCAGCGTTCTCGAAGGCGGCGAGCCCACCGTCATCACCAACGCCGAGGGCGCCAGGACCACGCCGTCCGTCGTCGCCTTCGCCAAGAACGGCGAGGTGCTGGTCGGCGAGGTGGCCAAGCGCCAGGCCGTCACCAACGTCGACAGGACCATCCGGTCGGTCAAGCGCCACATGGGCACCGACTGGAAGATCAACCTGGACGGCAAGGACTTCAACCCGCAGCAGATCAGTGCCTTCGTGCTGCAGAAGCTGAAGCGGGACGCCGAGTCGTACCTGGGCGAGAAGGTGACCGACGCGGTCATCACCGTCCCGGCGTACTTCAACGACGCCGAGCGCCAGGCCACCAAGGAGGCCGGTGAGATCGCGGGCCTCAACGTGCTGCGCATCGTCAACGAGCCGACGGCGGCCGCCCTGGCGTACGGCCTCGACAAGGACGACCAGACGATCCTGGTCTTCGACCTCGGTGGCGGCACCTTCGACGTGTCCCTCCTGGAGATCGGCGACGGCGTCGTCGAGGTGAAGGCCACCAACGGCGACAACCACCTCGGTGGTGACGACTGGGACCAGCGCGTCGTCGACTACCTGGTCAAGCAGTTCCAGTCCGGCCACGGCGTGGACCTGTCCAAGGACAAGATGGCCCTCCAGCGCCTGCGCGAGGCGGCGGAGAAGGCCAAGATCGAGCTGTCCTCGTCCACCGAGACCTCGATCAACCTGCCCTACATCACGGCCTCCGCCGAGGGTCCGCTGCACCTGGACGAGAAGCTCACCCGGGCCCAGTTCCAGCAGCTGACGGCCGACCTGCTGGAGCGCTGCAAGACGCCGTTCCACAACGTCATCAAGGACGCCGGCATCTCGATCAACGAGATCGACCACGTCGTCCTGGTCGGCGGCTCCACCCGTATGCCCGCCGTCGCCGAGCTGGTCAAGGAGCTGACCGGCGGCAACGAGGCCAACAAGGGCGTGAACCCGGACGAGGTCGTCGCCATCGGCGCCGCCCTGCAGGCCGGTGTCCTCAAGGGCGAGGTCAAGGACGTCCTGCTGCTCGACGTCACCCCGCTGTCCCTCGGCATCGAGACCAAGGGCGGCATCATGACCAAGCTGATCGAGCGCAACACGACGATCCCGACCAAGCGCTCGGAGATCTTCACCACGGCCGAGGACAACCAGCCGTCGGTGCAGATCCAGGTCTACCAGGGCGAGCGCGAGATCGCGGCCTACAACAAGAAGCTCGGCATGTTCGAGCTGACCGGCCTGCCGCCGGCGCCGCGCGGCGTCCCGCAGATCGAGGTCGCCTTCGACATCGACGCCAACGGCATCATGCACGTGACCGCGAAGGACCTGGGCACGGGCAAGGAGCAGAAGATGACCGTCACCGGCGGCTCCTCGCTGCCGAAGGACGAGGTCGACCGCATGCGCCAGGAGGCCGAGAAGTACGCGGAGGAGGACCACGCCCGCCGCGAGGCCGCCGAGACCCGCAACCAGGGCGAGCAGCTCGTCTACCAGACCGAGAAGTTCCTCAAGGACAACGAGGACAAGGTCCCCGGCGAGATCAAGACCGAGGTCGAGGCGTCCGTCGCCGAGCTGAAGGAGAAGCTCAAGGGCGAGGACACCGCCGAGATCCGCACCGCCACGGAGAAGGTCGCCGCCGTCTCCCAGAAGCTCGGCCAGGCGATGTACGCCGACGCCCAGGGCGCGCAGGCCGCGGGCGGCGAGTCCGCCGCCGGCGCCGGTGAGGCCAAGGCCGACGACGACGTGGTGGACGCCGAGATCGTCGACGACGAGCGCAAGGACGGTGCCGCGTGACGGAGGAGACCCCGGGCTTCGACGAGCAGCAGCCCGACGTCCCCTCCGGCGCCACCTCCGACGACGCCGAGCCGAAGACCGCCCCCTCCGCCAAGGAGGAGGGGGCGGCCCCGGCCGGGGACGCCGCTCAGTCGGCCGGCCTGACGGCCCAGCTGGACCAGGCCCGTACCGCGCTCGGCGAGCGCACCGCGGACCTCCAGCGGCTCCAGGCCGAGTACCAGAACTACCGCCGCCGGGTGGAGCGCGACCGGATCGCGGTCAAGGAGATCGCCATCGCGAACCTCCTGACCGAGCTCCTGCCCGTGCTCGACGACATCGGGCGGGCGCGCGAACACGGCGAACTGGTGGGCGGTTTCAAGTCCGTCGGCGAGTCGCTGGAGTCCGTGGCGGCCAAGCTGGGACTGCAGCAGTTCGGCAAGGAGGGCGAGCCCTTCGACCCGACGATCCACGAAGCCCTGATGCACAGCTACGCGCCGGACGTCACCGAGACGACCTGCGTGGCGATCCTGCAGCCCGGGTACCGGATCGGCGAGCGCACCATCCGCCCCGCGCGGGTGGCGGTGGCCGAGCCGCAGCCGGGCGCGCAGCCGGCCAAGGCGGACGAGTCCGGCTCGGACAAGGCCGCCGAGAAGGCCGAGGACAAGGACAGCGGTGGCCCGGAGGAGGGCTGACGCGACAGGTGACGGCGCACGGGAGGAGGGACGTCGGGGATGAGTACCAAGGACTTCATCGAGAAGGACTTCTACAAGGTTCTCGGCGTCCCCAAGGACGCCACCGAGGCCGAGATCAAGAAGGCGTACCGCAAGCTCGCCCGCGAGTACCACCCGGACGCCAACAAGGGCAACACCAGGGCGGAGGAGCGCTTCAAGGAGATCTCCGAGGCGAACGACGTCCTCGGTGACCCCAAGAAGCGCAAGGAGTACGACGAGGCCCGCGCCCTGTTCGGCAACGGCGGCTTCCGTCCCGGTCCCGGGGCGGGCGGCGGCTCCTTCAACTTCGACCTCGGTGACCTCTTCGGGGGCGGCGGCGGTCAGGGCGGGGCCTCCGGCGGCTTCGGCGGCGGTATCGGTGACGTCTTCGGGGGCCTGTTCAACCGGGGCGGCGCGGGTGCGGGCACCCGGACCCAGCCGCGGCGCGGCCAGGACATCGAGTCCGAGGTCACGCTGAGCTTCACCGAGGCCATCGAGGGCGCCACGGTGCCGCTGCGGATGTCCTCGCAGCAGCCGTGCAAGGCGTGTTCGGGCACCGGCGACAAGAACGGCACGCCGCGGGTGTGCCCGACCTGTGTCGGCACCGGCCAGGTGGCGCGCGGCTCGGGCGGCGGTTTCTCGCTGACCGATCCGTGCCCGGACTGCAAGGGCCGCGGGCTGATCGCGGAGAACCCGTGCGAGGTCTGCAAGGGCTCCGGGCGGGCCAAGTCGTCCCGGACGATGCAGGTCCGCATCCCGGCCGGGGTGTCGGACGGGCAGCGCATCCGGCTGCGCGGCAAGGGCACACCGGGCGAGCGCGGCGGCCCGGCGGGCGATCTGTACGTGGTGGTGCACGTCGGCGAGCACCCGGTCTTCGGGCGCAAGGGCGACAACCTCACCGTCACCGTGCCGGTCACGTACCCGGAGGCCGCGCTCGGCGGCGAGGTCCGGGTGCCGACGCTGGGCGGGCCGCCGGTGACGCTCAAGCTGCCGCCGGGCACGCCGAACGGCCGGACGATGCGGGCCCGCGGCAAGGGCGCGGTCCGCAAGGACGGCTCCCGCGGGGACCTGCTGGTCACCGTCGAGGTGAGTGTCCCGAAGGACGTGTCGGGGAAGGCTCGTGACGCGCTGGAGGCGTATCGCGAGGCGACCGCGGGCGAGGACCCGCGGGCCGAGCTGTTCGAGGCCGCGAAGGGAGCATGACTCAGATGGACGGGCGCCGCCGCAATCCGTACGAACTGACGGAAGACACACCGGTGTACGTCATCTCCGTGGCGGCGCAGCTGTCCGGGCTGCACCCGCAGACCCTGCGCCAGTACGACCGGCTGGGCCTGGTCTCCCCGGACCGCACCGCCGGGCGGGGCCGCCGCTACTCGGCCCGCGACATCGAACTGCTCCGCCAGGTGCAGCAGTTGTCGCAGGACGAGGGCATCAACCTGGCCGGCATCAAGCGGATCATCGAACTGGAGAATCAGGTCGCCGCGCTGCAGTCCCGGGTCGCCGAACTCCAGTCGGCGCTGGAGGGCGCCGCGGCCACCATGCGCCAGCGCGAGGCCGCCGTGCACGCCTCCTACCGCCGGGACCTCGTCCCGTACCAGGAGGTCCAGCAGACCAGCGCCCTGGTCGTCTGGCGCCCCAAGCGCCTGCCGGACTGACCGGCACCCCGCACGCACGCGAAGGGCCCGGAGGCCACCTGCCTCCGGGCCCTTCCGCGCGCGTGCGCCCGCCGGGCCCGGGGGCCGCCGGGTCGGCGTCCGGCCGAGATCGTTCGGTCTGATGTGCGGTGGTTGAAGGGGATTGCAGGGGGTTCGGAAAAACCATTCGCGTGTGGTGTTGCCATCTCGTTAAGTGGTTCCGCTTGACGTCGGACGGCGGGGCCGCGTTGGCTTTTGAGCCACCTGGGGCGTAAAGCTGCGCCCGCGTCCGGAAGACACCAGAAGTGAGCACCTCGATGCGTCGTATCGCCCTAGCAGTGGCCGGGTCCACGCTGTCCTTGTCGCTGGCGGCCTGCGGGGTGCTCGGCGGCTCGGGGTCGAGCAGCAAGGCGAGCCCGGCCAAGGGCGACGACATGACCGTGGGGCTGCTGCTGCCGGAGACGGCGAACACGCGCTACGAGAAGTTCGACCACCCCATCATCAAGAACGAGGTCGCCGAACTGACCCACGGCAAGGGCCAGGTCGAGTACGCCAACGCCGGGGCGGACGGGAGCAGGCAGGCGACCCAGATGCAGAAGATGATCGACGACAAGGTCGACGTCATCCTGCTCGACGCCGTCGACTCGCACTCCATCGCGGGCGAGGTGAGCAAGGCCAAGGACGCCGGTATCCCGGTCATCGCCTACGACCGGCTCGCCGAGGGCCCGATCGACGCCTACGTCTCCTTCGACAACGAACTGGTCGGCGAGGTCCAGGGCCGCTCCCTGCTGGAGGCGCTGGGCTCCGGCGCCTCCAGCTCGTCCAGGATCGTCATGATCAACGGCTCGCCCACCGACCCGAACGCCAAGCAGTTCAAGGCGGGCGCCCTCGCGCAGTTCAACGGCAAGGTGACGATCGCCAAGTCCTACGACACCAAGGACTGGAAGGCGCAGAACGCCGAGGCCAACATGGACAAGGCGATCCGCGCGCTCGGCAAGGACAACATCGCCGGGGTGTACGCCGCCAACGACGGCATGGCCGGCGGCGTCATCAAGGCCCTGGAGGGCGCGGGCGTCACCAAGCTGCCGCCGATCACCGGCCAGGACGCCGAACTCGACGCCGTGCAGCGGATCGTGAGCGGCGAGCAGTACATGAGCGTGTACAAGTCCTACCCGACGGAGGCGCAGAACGCCGCCGAGATGGCCGTCGCCAAGGTGCAGGGCAAGGACATCGAGTTCGACTCGCTGACCCGGGACCGGGTGGACAGCCCGACCGTGCACGGCGTTCCCGCGCAGCTGGTCTCCGTCGTCGCCCTGACCAAGAAGAACATCCAGGAGACGGTCATCGCCGACGGCATCTACAAGAAGTCGGAGATCTGCACGTCCGCGTTCAGGTCGGCCTGTGCCGCGGCCGGGCTCGGCTGACCCCTCGGACGACCCTTTCGGGCAGTGTTTCCGGCGGGGGGCGTGACAGCGATGTCCACCGCGTTCACCTTGCTGCAACGCGCCGGACGGAGGCCCGGACACACCGGTCGATTAAGGGAGTTTCCGGTGCTCGCGCCGGAGGGAGCCGTGTTGCACAGCTGGTCCGGGCCGCGCATAGTTGCGCTGCGGACGACGCGGAAACCGGGGGTGTGATGGGCCATGGCCGGGCACGGGGCGCAGCAGCATCCGCACGGCGCCGACCGACTGTGCGAGGCGGGGGACCGCGTGTACTCCCGGGCCGTACGGCGTGGCCGTGTGCCGCGCGGCGACGCCGACCCGGTGCCCTGCCTGCTGGAACTGGCCCTGCTGCACCCTGACCCGGACGACATGGACTTCCTGGTGCCCACCGCCCCGCAGGAGGTCATGACCCGGCTGCTGCGGGAGATGTACGACGAGGTCAGCGAGAGCCACCGGCGGGTGGGCTCGGCGGTGGACGCCTTCGAGCGGTACGCGGGGCTCGGCCGCCAGGTGCGGCCGCCCGCCGCGGGCGTCGAGGGCACGGCGATCCGGGTCCTCGACGGACTCTCCCGTATCCAGGCGGCGATGGACGAGGCCACCCAGGCCTGCACCACGGAGGTGCTCACCGTCCAGCCCGGCGGCATCCGCCGCGAGCACGAGCTGTCGGAGGGGCTGCCGCGGGCGCTGGCGCTGCGCGGCCGCGGGGTGCGCATGCGCGACCTGTACACGCATGTGGCCCGGCACGGGCAGGGCCTGCTCACCTACCTGGAGCTGATGGGCGACGCGGTGGAGGCGCGCACCCTGGACGAGGTGATCGACCGGCTGATCCTGTTCGACCGCACGGTCGCCTTCGTGCCCGCCAACGCCGACCGCACGATGGCCCTGGAGCTGCGCCACCCGGCGCTGGTCGAGTATCTGGTCACCGTCTTCGAGCGGCTGTGGCGGCTGGCGATCCCGGTCACCGTCCCGCTGCCCGACACCGGCATCGAGGGCATCTCCCACCGCGAGCAGTCGATCGCGGCGCTGCTCGCGGAGGGCCACCAGGACGCGGTGATCGCCGAGCGGCTGGGCATCAGCGTGCGCACCTGCCGCGCCCACATCGCCCGGCTGTCGGAGACGCTGGGCGCGGCCAGCCGTACGCAGCTCGGTGTGCGGATCGCCCAGGCGGGGCTGGACGGGCCGCCGCGCGCGGGTGGTCCGGCCCCGGTCAGTGCCCTTGGCCGAGAATCCCGGATCGCCCGATGAGATAGCCGAGCTGGGCCCGGCTGGTGCTGCCGAGGGCGGCGGCCAGCTTGGCGATGTGCTCACGGGCGGTGCGGACGTTCAGGCCGAGGCGTTCGGCGATGACGGCGTCGGTGTGGCCCTCGACGAGGAGTCCGGCGATGGTCCGCTGGCGCGGGGTGATGCCGTCCGGGGACGGCTGCTCGGTGGCGCGCGGATGCATGGGCGTGCCGAGCCGCCACAGCCGCTCGAAGACGGTGACGAGGTACGAGATCAGCGCCGGGTGGCGGATTTCGAGGGCGCGGGCGCCGTCCGCGTCGGCGGGGGTGAAGGCGACCGCGCGGTCGATGACGAGGAGGCGGTCGGGGACCTCGTCGAGGGTGCGGACCCGCACGTCGCCGCGCAGCTGCTCGTAGCGGGACTGGGCGAGCGGCAGATGGCGCTGGGTGTGCTGGTAGAGGGTGCGGATGCGGCCGCCGCGGTCCAGCAGGCCCTGGTCGCGGACGAGGGCGATCGCCTCGCCGCGTTCGGCGCGTTCGCGGCCGCAGCGGCGCATGGGCGGCTGGATGGTGAGCAGTTCCCCGGTCGCCCGCTCCATGGCCTCGGTGATGGCCCGGTTGATCCGCTCGGTGCCCTCCAGGAGCCGGGCCACGGCGATGTCGCCCGCGGCTTCGGGCGGGACGGCCAGGCGCAGCAGTGGTTCGAAGGTCTCGGCGAGGCGTTCGCCGCGGCGGCGTTCGCCGGCGATGCGGTTCTCGCAGGCGCGCAGCAGCCGGTGCAGGGCGGTGGCCGGGCCGACGGGTTCGAGTACGCCGTCGTCGCCGGCCGCCGGGCGCAGCAGGCCGTGGGCGGCCAGGCAGGGGGCGGGGCCGGTCTCCCCGGCCGCGATCCGCCCGTGGCGCAGGGCGCGTTCGTACAGGACTGCTCCCGCCGGGCACAGGTCCTCCGGTCCGTGCTCCGGGTGCGGTGCCGGGCGCAACCGCGTCCTCCTTCCGGTCGTCCTTACGGTCGGGGGTTGTACGGTCGGGGGTTGTACGGTTCAGGGTCGTGCGGTTCGGGGCCGTGCGGTTCGGGGGCCTTAGGATTCGGGGTCCTGCTTGAGGATGCCCGAGCGGGCGATGAGGTAGCCGAGCTGGGCGCGGCTGCCGCTGCCCAGCGCGCCGGCCAGTTTGGCGATGTGGGCGCGGCAGGTGCGTACGTTCATGCCGAGGCGGCGGGCGATGGCCTCGTCGACGTGTCCCTCCACCAGGAGTTTGGCGATGGAGTGCTGGATGTCGGTGATGCCGTCGGGGGCGGTCTCGTAGGGGGTGCCCGCGCTCATCGGGACCGCCCGGTTCCACATGAACTCGAAGACCTTGATCAGGTAGCGGATGAGCCCGGGGTGGCGCAGCTCCAGCGCGACCTGCTGGTCGTCGCGGGTGGGGATGAAGGCGACGTCCTCGTCGCAGATGATCAGCCGCTCGACGAGTTCGTCGATGGTGCGGTACTCCACCTTGCCGTTGGACAGCTGGGCCACGTAGGCGAGCTTCTCGGGGTTGTACCGGGCGGTGTGCTGGTAGAGGCTGCGCACCCGTACGCCGCGGTCTATCAGCGGCCGGTCCCGCTCCAGCGCCTGCAGCAGCTGGCGTTCGGAGACGCGGTCGCTGGGCTGGACGGTGAGCAGCTGCATCCGGCACTGGGCCGTGGCCAGGTTGAGCGCCGCGTTGATCCGGTCGCCGCCCTCCAGCACCATGATGGCGTCGCTGGAGGCCGCCACCTGGGTGCTGAGCGCCATGAACGGCTCGAAGGCGTCGGCGAGTGCGATGGACAGCCGCCGGCGTTCGGATATCTCGCGTTCGATGGGCTGGAGGCGCTGGGCCAGCGCCACCGTGGGCGGCACGGGCCGCAGGCAGTCGGGATCGTCCGGATCGGGGTGGAGCAGGGCGAGGTCCACGAGGCACGGCACCAGCTCCGCCTCGGCGCGCGAGACGCGTCCCGAGCGCAGGGCTGTGGCGTAAAGGCGGCTTCCTTCTTCGCACAGCTCGGCCATTGGGTGGGGATGAGCCGCCTTATCCCGATTTGCCAACAAATCTCCACCCCCCAGGGTCCTGAACATGCAGGAACATGATGCACTGATTGTGTGGCCATGACGTGCCCGAATGAGCCATCGTCGTACGTGACGGGGGAAAAGGGGACCTTCAAGTGAGGACGAAGCCGATTATGCGTAACAGACTGCTTCGCTCGGTGCTTGTCGCCGCCTTCTCCGCCGTTGTGGCTCTTGGCGTGGTGGGCGGCTTCCACGAAGCGAAGAGTGATGTTCAGGCCAACACCCAGTGGCCGGCGGTGGCCGTGTCCGCGCAGACGGCCGGCGGTGCGGGGCACGCGGCCCTGGGAGCCGGGAGTTGATGTGACCACGCCACCCGACGACCGTTCCTTCCGCCGTGAAATGGCGACCGCCTACCGCTCCGGCTGGCACTTCATCGACCTGATCACCGCCATCCCCCACAGTGGTGACTCGCTGATGGTGACCGTCTTCGGCGAGCCGGTCGTGGTCACGCGGGACGAGGACGGAGACGTACGGGCCTACCGGTGCCTGCGGCGTCCTCGGGGGGCGCCGCAGCCCGTACGGTGTGCCATCCGCTACGGCATGATCTTCGTGAACCTGGACCAGCGGGACCATCGGCAGGTGGCGCCGGAGCCCGCCGACATCAGGACCATCTCAGCCACCCCCCGCAGTGCCTGACGCGATTCCCCCGTCGTAAAAGATCGCTCAGGCGCTTCCCCCCGCAGCGGCGTCACCGTGACCTGAACACGGTGACGCCGCTGCAGTTTTCCCGTCGTTCCGTCCGGAGATCTCCCGGTATCGGCGGAATCGAGCTGTGGCTGGAAATGGCCCCTCATTCGTCCCCTCTTCCCCAGTTCCGCGTCTTCTCCACCCCGCCCTCCGGCTGCCACTGCCGTCGGGGGCGGGGTGGTCGGCGTGCGCGGGGTACCGCCCTTGCGGCGGCCGGCTCCGCCGGTGGCTCGCCGGCTCGCGAGCGGAAACGGCGCGGCTCGTGCCCGGAAACGGTTTCGCATCAACCTTGAGTGGAATAGACTCAACTTTGTACACGTTGACTGAGTCAGTACCGGGAGATGTGGCAGACCGCTCACGCCGAGGAGGAGAGAAGCGACCGTGGACGCCGAGCTGACCAACAGGAGCCGGGACGCCATTCAGGCGGCCGGCAACCGGGCCGTGACCGGGGGACACCCCGACCTGACCCCCGCCCACCTGCTGCTCGCGCTGCTGGAGGGGCAGGACAACGAGAACATCATCGACCTGCTGTCGGCCGTCGACGCCGACCAGGCGTCGGTCCGCGCGGGCGCCGAACGCGTCCTGGCGGCACTGCCCAGTGTGACCGGGTCCACCGTCGCGCCGCCGCAGCCGAACCGCGAGCTGCTGGCCGCGATCGCGGACGCGCAGAACCGGGCGCGGGACCTGGGCGACGACTACCTGTCCACCGAGCACCTGCTGATCGGCGTCGCCGCGAAGGGCGGCGCGGCCGGTGAGATGCTCACCGGGCAGGGCGCGAGTGCGAAGAAGCTGCAAGAGGCGTTCCAGAAGGCGAGGGGAGGGCGCCGGGTGACCACACCCGACCCCGAGGGCCAGTACAAGGCCCTGGAGAAGTTCGGCACCGACTTCACCGCGGCGGCGCGGGAGGGCAAGCTGGACCCGGTCATCGGCCGGGACCAGGAGATCCGCCGTGTCGTGCAGGTGCTGTCGCGGCGTACGAAGAACAACCCGGTCCTCATCGGTGAGCCCGGCGTCGGCAAGACCGCCGTCGTCGAGGGGCTCGCCCAGCGGATCGTCAAGGGTGACGTGCCCGAGTCCCTCAAGGACAAGCGGCTGGTCTCCCTGGACCTCGGGGCGATGGTCGCGGGCGCGAAGTACCGCGGCGAGTTCGAGGAGCGGCTGAAGACCGTCCTGGCCGAGATCAAGGACTCCGACGGCCAGATCATCACCTTCATCGACGAGCTGCACACCGTCGTGGGCGCGGGCGCCGGCGGCGACTCCGCGATGGACGCGGGCAACATGCTCAAGCCGATGCTGGCCCGCGGCGAACTGCGCATGGTCGGCGCGACCACGCTCGACGAGTACCGCGAGCGGATCGAGAAGGACCCGGCGCTGGAGCGGCGCTTCCAGCAGGTGCTGGTGGCCGAGCCCAGCGTGGAGGACTCCGTCGCGATCCTGCGCGGGCTCAAGGGCCGCTACGAGGCCCACCACAAGGTGCAGATCAACGACTCCGCGCTGGTGTCCGCCGCGACCCTGTCCGACCGCTACATCACCTCCCGCTTCCTGCCCGACAAGGCCATCGACCTGGTCGACGAGGCCGCCTCCCGGCTGCGCATGGAGATCGACTCCTCGCCGGTCGAGATCGACGAACTCCAGCGCGCCGTCGACCGGCTGCGCATGGAGGAGCTGGCGCTCGACAAGGAGACCGACGCCGCCTCGCGCGAGCGGCTGGACAAGCTGCGCCGCGACCTCGCCGACAAGGAGGAGGAGCTGCGCGGCCTGACCGCCCGCTGGGAGAAGGAGAAGCAGTCCCTCAACCGGGTCGGTGAGCTGAAGGAGAAGCTGGACGACCTGCGCGGCCAGGCCGAACGGGCCCAGCGCGACGGCGACTTCGACACCGCCTCCAAGCTGCTGTACGCGGAGATCCCGGAGCTGGAGAAGGAGCTGGAGGCCGCCTCGCGCGCCGAGGAGGAGGCCGCCAAGGACACCATGGTCAAGGAGGAGGTCGGCCCCGACGACATCGCCGACGTGGTCGCCTCCTGGACCGGCATCCCGGCCGGCCGCCTGCTGGAGGGCGAGACGCAGAAGCTGCTGCGCATGGAGGACGAGATCGGCAGGCGGCTGATCGGGCAGGGCGAGGCCGTGCGCGCCGTCTCGGACGCGGTGCGCCGCAGCCGCGCGGGCATCGCGGACCCGGACCGGCCCACCGGCTCGTTCCTCTTCCTCGGCCCCACCGGTGTCGGCAAGACCGAGCTGGCCAAGGCGCTCGCCGACTTCCTCTTCGACGACGAGCGGGCGATGGTCCGCATCGACATGTCGGAGTACGGCGAGAAGCACAGCGTGGCCCGGCTGGTCGGCGCCCCGCCCGGGTACGTCGGCTACGAGGAGGGCGGCCAGCTCACCGAGGCGGTCCGCCGGCGCCCGTACAGCGTGGTGCTCCTGGACGAGGTGGAGAAGGCGCACCCGGAGGTCTTCGACATCCTGCTCCAGGTGCTCGACGACGGCCGCCTCACCGACGGCCAGGGCCGCACGGTCGACTTCCGCAACACCATCCTGGTGCTCACCTCCAACCTGGGCAGCCAGTTCCTGGTGGACCCCCTGACGAGCGAGGCGGAGAAGAAGGAACAGGTCCTGGAGGTGGTCCGGGCCTCCTTCAAGCCGGAGTTCCTCAACCGCCTGGACGATCTGGTGGTCTTCTCCGCCCTCACCAAGGACGAGCTGAGCCGGATCGCGAAGCTCGCCATCGACCGGCTGGCCAAGCGGCTCGCGGAGCGGCGCCTGACGCTGGACGTCACGCCGGAGGCGCTGGTGTGGCTCGCCGACGAGGGCATGGACCCGGCCTACGGCGCCCGCCCGCTGCGCCGCCTGGTGCAGACCGCGATCGGCGACCGGCTCGCCCGGGAGATCCTCTCCGGCGAGATCAAGGACGGCGACACGGTCCGCGTCGACCGCTTCGGTGAGGGGCTGATCGTGGGCCCGGCCGCGGGCAAGACCCTGTGACGGCACCCGCGCCCCGCTGACCGGGGACGACGGCCCGCCCGCCCGGATCGCCGGAGGGGCGGGCCGTCGCGTTCACCGGAGGGGCGGGCCCGCCGCGGTTCAGCAGGTGTGCGGTCAGTGAGCCGTCCCGCCGGTGTCATGGGACGGTGTCGGTTCCGGGCCGCAGGGGGTACCCGGCATACGGCCGCCCGGGGTGACCGGATCGTGTCAGCCCAGGGCTGACAGGCCCGCCGGGGCTTGCCACGCCCCTCCCCGCATGGGGGAGGATGGCGGGATCCGTACGAAGGGAAAAACACGGTGAGCATCGACCCGTCCTCGATTCCGAACTTCGGGGGCCAGCCCGAGCCGCAGCCCCAAGGACCGGCGGGCCCCGTCGTCCCGGACCAGGATCTCGTGAAGCAGCTCCTGGACCAGATGGAACTCAAGCACCTCGTCGACGAGGAGGGTGACCTCGTCGCGCCGTGGGAGCAGTTCCGTACGTACTTCATGTTCCGCGGCGAGGACGACCAGCAGGTCTTCTCGGTACGGACGTTCTACGACCGCCCCCACAAGATCGACGAGAAGCCCCAGCTGCTGGAGGCCATCGACGACTGGAACCGGCGCACCCTGTGGCCCAAGGTCTACACGCACACCCACGACGACGGCACCGTCCGCCTCATCGGCGAGGCGCAGATGCTGATCGGCATGGGCGTGAGCATCGAGCACTTCGTGTCCTCGACGGTCAGCTGGGTGCGGGCCGCCCTGGAGTTCGACCGCTGGCTGGTCGAGCAGCTCGGCATCGAGGAGCAGATCGACGAGACGGACACGCCGGAGGACGGCGAGGCGTAGCAGGACCGGCCCCCGGGCTGTCCGGCCGTCTACAGCGGCGTACGGGTGATCGCGAGCAGGTACGCCCCGTAAGCGAACGAGAGCCCGGCCAGGGCGCAGGCCGTCACGGCCGCGTGCCAGGGCCGGGCTCTCGCCGTGCGCACCAGGGCCCGCGCGAGCGGCAGCAGCAGCGGGAAGGCGGGCAGCAGGAAGCGCGGCTTGCACTGGAAGAAGCCCGAGCCGCCGCAGGCCACCGCGAGCAGTACGCCGCTGTAGACGGCCAGCGCCAGGGGCGCGCGGTCCAGCAGGAGCAGCGCGTACAGCAGTACGCCCGCCGCCACCAGCACCAGCGCGCCGAAGAACAGGAACGCCTCGCGCTGCAGCAGCAGGTGCTTGACGAACCGCAGGGCGCCCACGCCGAAGTCGAAGCGCGACCCCCACAGCCGTTGCAGCCGCAGGTAGCCGCGCAGCGGGTCACCGGTGCGCCGGCCCACCCACAGCACGTACCCGGCCCAGCCCAGCGGGGCGAGCGCGGCGCCCGTCCACAGCCTGGGGGAAACCCGGCCGCGGCCCCGCCACACCGCCGCGCCCGCCGCCGCGAGCACCGCCGCCGCCACCGCGAACCCGTTGGGCCGGGACAGCCCCGCCAGCGCGGCCAGGGCGCCCGCCCACACCCAGCGCCCGGTGAGCACCGCGTACAGCGACCAGGCGGCGCAGGCGGTGAGCAGCGACTCGCTGTAGCCCATCGACAGCACCACCGAGTGCGGCAGCAGCCCCCACAGCACGGCCAGGGCGGTGCCGACGGCCCGGCCGTACAGCCGGGCGCCGACCGCGTGGATCCCGGCGGCGGCCACCGCCGCGGCCGACCAGGCCACCACCAGCCCGGCCGCGCCGCCGCCCAGCGGGAACAGCAGCCGCACCGCCCGGACCAGCGCCGGGTAGAGCGGGAAGAAGGCCAGGTCGTCGTGGACGACACCGGGGCCGGGGTGCTCGACGGCGCCGTAGCCGTGGGCGGCGATCCGCAGGTACCACCGGGAGTCCCAGGAGCGGCCGAGCAGGGCGAGCGGGTGCTCGCCGTGATGCCACGCGGCCAGCGCGAACACCGCCACCCCGGCGGCCCGGACCGCGGTGAACAGCACGGCGGCCGTGACGAGGGGCCGCAGCCTGACCGCTGCGGCGACGTCCGGCTCGACGGCGGGCGGGGTGGCCGGTGAGAGGGTGTCGGCACTGGTCACAGGGGAATGGTGCGGGACGAAGCGGGCGGACGGTGTCATTGTCCGCGGGCCCGCGCGCGTCCGGCGGACACCCGGCTCCGCCGCCCTCCTTCGGTCCGCCGGGGCCTTGCGGCTCCCTCGGCCTGCCAGGACCTCGGGGCTCCCTCAGCCCGCCAGGGCCTTGAGGCGCTGGGCCGCCTCCTCCAGGACGGGGATCCGCTTGCAGAGGGTGAAGACGTGCGCATCGAAGGCCGGACAGTCTCCCTTGAAATCAGATCGTGATCTGAGTAAGCTCTGATTATGTCTACCGTGCGTCTGGAAGCAGAAACGGAATCCGTCTCCTTCACCGATCTCTCCCGCAATCCCAAAGGTGTCGCCGCCAGAGCTGCTGCCCTGGGACGGCTTCGGGTCACCCATCGGGACGCGCCGGACATGGTGCTGACCACGGCTGTACGCGCGGAGGGTGTGGAGGAGAATCTGACCACCGCCTCGCGGCTCTTCCTTGCACTGATGAAGCAGGACGACGGTGCCAGGGCGCTCCTCCTCGCACTGCCCGAGGTGTTTCCCTGGGCGCGACACCTGGACGCGGAAGAGGTTCGGGCTTTCACTGTCGAGCTTCTTGAAGCGCTGTCGGACGCCGCCGAACTAGGGGCGGGGGAGGCTGTGCACCGCGCGATCGTCTCCTGGCGCGCCACGGCACGCATCAATGCCGATCCCGAGCAGCTCAAGGAATCGCTGCGTCCGCTCGATGGTGATGACCTCGGTCAGGTCGAGGTGCGTGGGTGAGCCCGAAGAAAGGAGACCGAGTGAGCGTTCCGCCCCTCAACGGGTGGAACGTCGTCTTCGGGACCACAGAGGCGGTGACGGGCTGGGAGGAACTGTGTCGCGTGGCCCTGCCGAGCGCGCATCGCTGCCTGGACGCTCTCCGGAGCGACCCCCTGACCCGGTCCAACTGGAATCGCCAGCATCAGTTGCGCGGCAGGCACGCCACCAAAGTGTGGAAGGGTTCCGACCTGGACCAGTGGGAGTACGAGGTCACCAGCGGTGGTCGAGTGCGCTACCTGGTCAGCGCGGAGACTTCCACCGTGATCCTCGTGTACGCCTCCCCGCGACATCCCAAAGACACTGAGTGAACCGTGGTCGCTTCGGGAGCGGGGCTGGAGCAGGTCCCGCACCCGGAGCGAACCGGCGGCGCTCTTTTCGCGCCCCCCGTCAGACCGCCAATCGCTTGAGGCGGGCAACCGCCTCTTCCAACACACCCTTCCGCTTGCAGAAGGCGAAGCGGACGAAGGGGGCGCCCTCCTCGCGGTGGTCGTAGAAGACGGCGTTCGGGATGGCGACCACGCCCGCGCGCTGCGGCAGGGCGCGGCAGAAGGCGAAGCCGTCGCTCTCGCCGAGCGGGCGGATGTCGGTGGTGACGAAGTAGGTGCCGGCCGGGCGGAACACCGCGAAGCCCGCCTCCGCGAGCCCGGCGGCCAGCACCTCCCGCCGGGCCCGCATGTCCTCGCGGAAGGCGGCGAAGAACGACTCGGGCAGGGCCAGCGCCTCGGCGACCGCGTACTGGAAGGGCCCCGAGGCCACGTACGTCAGGAACTGCTTGGCCGAGCGCACCGCGGCGACCAGGCCGGGGGCGGCCGTGATCCAGCCGACCTTCCAGCCGGTGAACGAGAACGTCTTGCCGGCGGACCCGATCGTGACCGTGCGCTCGCGCATCCCGGGGAGCGTGGCGAGCGGGACGTGCTCGGCGTCGTCGAAGACCAGGTGCTCGTAGACCTCGTCGGTGACCACCAGCAGGTCGCGTTCGACGGCCAGTTCGGCGACGGCGGCCAGCTCCTCGCGGGTGAGCACCGTGCCGGTCGGGTTGTGCGGGGTGTTGACCAGCAGCAGCCGGGTCCGGTCGGTCACCGCGGCGCGCAGCTCGTCGAGGTCGAGGCGGAACGCGCCCTCGTGCGGGCGCAGGGTCACGGGCACCCGCCGCCCGCCCGCCATCGCGATGCAGGCCGCGTAGGAGTCGTAGTACGGCTCCAGGGCGACCACCTCGTCCCCGGGCTCCACCAGCGCCAGCAGCGCGGCGGCGATGGCCTCGGTCGCGCCCGCCGTGACCAGCACCTCGGTGTCCGGGTCGTACGCCAGTGCGTAGCGCCGGAGCTGGTGCGCGGCGACGGCGGCGCGCAGTTCGGGGACGCCCGGGCCCGGCGGGTACTGGTTGCCGCGGCCGTCGCGCAGCGCCCGCACGGCCGCCTCGCGGATCTCCTCGGGGCCGTCGGTGTCGGGGAAGCCCTGCCCCAGGTTGATGGACCCGGTACTCATGGCCAGGGCGGACATCTCGGCGAAGACCGTCGTCCCGAACTCGGCGAGCCGGCGGTTGAGGAAAGGGCGTGCGCTGGAGGTCATGGCGGCCATCCTGCGCCGAAGCTCTGGAGTTCCTCAAGTGTGCTTTGGCCGCTGCGGCGGCCGGGCATCTCCGGGGCACGCAATGAGCGAGACGCCCACGGGGGGCCGTTTCGGGGGAATCGGAAGGAGGGGGGCGCCATGGTCTTCGTCATCGTCCTGGTGGTCGTCGCAGTGGTGTTCGCCGGCGGCCTGGTCTCCGCGGTGCGGGGTGGCCGGCGTGGCGGGCGCAAGGTCCGGCTGTCCAAGAACGGGCGGCGGGTGCGGTCGTACAGCGCGGGCGCGGGCAGCGCGTCGGGCACCGGCTGGTGGGCGTCCGACGGGGGCGCCTCCAGCGACGGGGGCTCGTCGTCGGGCGGGCATCACTCGGGTGGCCACTCGGGCGGGCATCACTCGTGCGGGGGACATTCCTGCGGCGGCCACTCCTCGTGCGGCGGGTCCTCCTGCGGCTCGTCGTGCGGCGGCGGGTGCGGCGGGAGCTGAGCGGGGGCCGAGCGGGACGGCCGGGGGAGCGGGGGCCCGCCGGGATGGCAGGAGCGGCGGGGGCCGGACGGGACGGGGGAGCGGGGCGGCGGGGGTTGCTGTGGCCGCTGGGGCGCCGCCGCGTGCGCCGCGGGGCGCGCCGGGGTGCGCGCCCGGGCGCACCCCGTGGTTGAACAGTTGAGCAGGTGAGCCCTCGGAGGGATGGAAACCCTCCGAAGTTGGGTAAAAACGCTGTGCCGACACCGCCGTTCGTGGTTCTCTCTAACTCACCGACGCAGCCCGCTGGATGTCCTGCTCACCCCACTTCTGAACTGGGCTGACCGGGCTGCTGCCCCCGTGTCGACCGGGTGCGCCGGCCCTTACTCCACTCCCCTTTTTTCTCCTGCGTGCTTGCGGAGTCGATCCATGCTCACGACCCTGAACACCTCCTACACCGACACGCGCGCGGCCGACCTCGCCTGGGCCCTGGGGCGCGAGCCGCTGCCCGCACTGGCCACGCTCGACCTGGAACTGTCCGGGGCGAGAATGCAGTTGAGACTCCTGGGCGCCTCCCATCAGGTCCTCCTGGAGGAGGAGAGCGGCGCCTGCTCGGAGACGGTGGCGTGCATCGCCGGCTCCAGCACCCCCCTCCCGCTCGGCGTCGCCAAACGCGTCGACGACTGGGAGTACGAGTTCGCCGCGCGCGTCGAGGAACTCTCGCCGGGCTCGTTCGCCGGCCGGGCGCAGGAACTGCTGGCCCTCGTCTCCGACCACCCGCACGGCCTGGCCGGCGTCTTCCCGGGCAGTCCGCACGCGTTCACCGCCCTGCTGGCCCAGCGCCACGGCGACCAGGTGCACTGGCGGACCTGGCACGCCTATCCGCAGGACGGACAACTGGTGGCGACCCGCACCCGGGTGGGAGTGCGCCGGTCCGCGCCGCTCCTCGTCGACTGAGCCGTCCCGGGCCTCCGGGCGCCCCCAAACACCGGACGCGCCGCGAACACCTGTCCCCACACGTGTGGGTGACGAAGCGTGCCAGACCTGTGACGTAACGTCACTCCTGTGATCGAACAGCACGCTCCGGCCCCGCCCGGCACGGCCCCGCCGGACATGGACCCGTCCCGTCCGGTGCCTTCCTGGAGCCGCCCCGCGAGGCTGCCCGTGCGGCCGGCGACCGGTCGGTTCCTCGTCCTCGCGGGCGTCTTCGTCTGCGCGGCCTGCGGCCTGGTGTACGAACTCGAACTGGTCGCGCTGGCCTCGTACCTGATGGGCGACTCGGTCACCCAGGCGTCCGTGGTGCTGTCCGTCATGGTGTTCGCCATGGGCATCGGCTCGCTCGCCGCCAAGCGGCTGCGCCGGCACGCCGCCGTCGGCTTCGGCGCGATCGAGGCGTCGCTCGCGCTCGTCGGCGGGTGCAGCGCCATGGCCCTGTACGCCGTCTTCGCCTGGACGGGCGCCTGGGGCGGCCTGTGGGCGGACGGCCCGCGCTGCCTGCTGGTCGCCTTCTCGCTCGCCATGGGACTGCTGATCGGCGCCGAGGTGCCGCTGCTGATGGAGCTGATCCAGCGCATCCGGCGGCAGGACGCGGGCGGCGCGGTCGCCGACCTCTTCGCCGCCGACTACGTGGGCGCGCTCGTCGGCGGCCTCGCCTTCCCCTTCCTGCTGCTGCCCCGGCTGGGCCAGCTGACCGGCGCGCTGCTCACCGGCGCGGTCAACGTCGTGGCCGGCGGCTTCCTCGTGCTCGGCCTGTTCCGGCGCGACCTGACCCGGCGCGCCCGCTGGCTGCTGCTCGCCGCCAACCTCGCCGTGCTCGGCCTGCTCGCCTCGGCCGCCGCCCTGGTCGACGACTTCGAACAGGCCGCACGGCACGCGGTGTACGGCGGTGACGTGCGGGTGGCGACGCGGACCGGCGTCCAGGAGATCGTCCTCACCGGCGGCATCCGGGGCCGCCCGCTGGACCTGTTCCTCGACGGGCGGCTGCGCGTCGACGGCCGGGACGAGCGCCGCTACCACGAGGCGCTCGTGCGTCCCGCGATGACCGGCCCGCACGCGCGCGTGCTGATCCTCGGCGGCGGCGACGGCCTCGCCGCCCGCGAGGTGCTGCGCCACTCCGGCGTCGCCCGGGTGGACGTCGTCGAACTCGACCCGGCCGTCGTCCGCCTGGCCCGCACCGATCCGGCGCTGTCCCGGCTGAACGGGCACGTCTACGGCGACCGGCGCGTCCGCGTCAGCACCGAGGACGCCTTCGCGTGGCTGCGCCGGGCGCCGGCGGCGGCGTACGACGTGGTGATCGAGGACCTGCCCGACCCGGGCATCACGGCGAGCGGCAAGCTGTACGCACAGGAGTTCTACAGCCTGGTCCGGCGCGCCCTGGCGCCCGGCGGCCGCCTCGCCGTGCACGCCGGTCCGGTCGCCTCCCGCGCGCGCGTGTTCTGGACGGTGGAGGCGACGGTCCGCGCGGCCGGGCTGCGGACCGCCCCCTACCGGGTGGACGGCCGCGACACGGACTTCGCCGCCGGACCCGACCGCGCGGCCGGCGCCTCCCACGCGCCCGGCGACTGGGGTTTCGTCCTGGCCGCCCGTACGCCCCCGGTGCCGCGCCTGGACCCGCGGGCGCCGCGTCCGGCCACCCTCACCCCGCGGTCGCTGGCCGCGGACGTCCGCGCGGCGGCCCGCACCCGGGTGCCTGGCCTGCCGGCCTCGACGCTCGTCCATCCGCGGTATGGCGAGTGAGGCGGCATGGTGGTGCGGATGGAGTGGGCGGCGGGTGGTGCTGGTGGGTGCGGGCGGTGCCGGCGGTGCGGGTCGTCCGGTGGCACTGACCGACGGGGGCGGGACCGGTAGTCTCGGCTGACATGGAGCACGAGGTGTTCGTCCCGGTCCCGGTCCAGCGGCTGCGGGCGGCGCTCGCCGACCCCGCACAGGTGGCCCGGGCGCTGCCCGGACTCCAGCAGGACGCGGGCACCGAGCCCGTCGCCGGGCGCCTGAAGGTGCGCATCGGCGGTCACTCCATCACCTATCGCGGCGCCGTGCGGGTGCTGGCCCGCCCCGACGGCACGTACACCGCCGAGGGGGAGGCGAGCGAGGTCCGCGGCAGCGGGACGGTGACGTTCGCGGTCACGGTGCGGGTCGTCGAGGCGGAGGCCGGGGCCGGGGCCGGGGAGAGTAGGGCCACCCTCGTCTTCGAGGGCACCGGTACGGCCGGTGGCCGGGTCGGTGAGCTGGCCCCGGACGCCGTACGGTCCGCCGTGGCCCGGCTGCTGAGCCGCTTCGCGGAGAACCTGGGAGCGGGGGGCGCGCGCCCGGAGGCCGTGGAGCCCGCGGAGTCACCGGAGGCCGGCCAGTCACCGGAGGCCCCCCAGTCTCCGGAGCCCCTGGTGTCCCCCGAGTCCTCGCAGTCCCCGGAGTCCCCAGAGCCCTCGGAATCCTCCGGGCCCCCGGAATCCTCCGGGCCCTCGGAATCCTCCGGGCCCCCGGAATCCTCGGCCGCCGAAGGCCTCGCCCCCTTCGCGGCCGGGGACTTCGACGCCGAGCCGCCCGCCGAGGCCGCGCACGCGCGGCGGACGATGATCGGGCGCAGCGCCGAGGAGGTCGACCACGCCCCGCCGCGCGGCCGCTACGCCCCCGTTCCCGCCCCGCTCACCGTCTCCGCCGGCCCCACCCTGCGCTGGGCGGCCCCCGCCGCCGCGCTGGTCGTGGCGTCGGCGATCGTGGTGGGCCGGGCGCTCCGGCGCCGCCGGTGAGACATGCCGCCGGCGGCCCCGCGGGCGGAACACGTCCTCGACCGGGCCAGTAGCCTCGTCCCGTGAGTAACGAAGACATCACGCTGACCGCGGGTGACGCGGAAGCGACCGTCCGGCCGGGCAACGGCGGCCGTATCGGCGGGCTCCGGGTGGCCGGGCACGAACTGCTGCGCCAGGGCGACACGTTCGGCTGCTTCCCGATGGTCCCCTGGTGCGGCCGGACCCGCGACGGCCGGTTCCTGGACGGCGCCACCGTCCACCGGATGCCGCTCAACTCCCCGCCGCACGCCATCCACGGCACCGCGCGCGACGGCGTCTGGCGCACCGCCCGCGCCTCGGCCGGCGAGGCGGTGATCACCTACGACCTCGTCGAACCCTGGCCCTACCCCGGCCGGGTCACCCAGGCGGTCACCCTGACCGAGGACGCCCTGACGCTGACCATGTCCGTGGAGACGTACGATTCCTCCTTCCCGGCGCAGATCGGCTGGCACCCGTGGTTCCGGCGGAACCTCGACGGCCGGGACGCGGAGCTGGACTTCGCGCCCGCCTGGCAGGAGGAGCGCGGCGCGGACCACCTGCCCACCGGGCTGCGCACCGACCCGAAGCCCGGCCCGTGGGACGACTGCTTCGGCATGCCCGGCGGCGTCGACGTCACGCTGACCTGGCCGGGACTGCTGGAGCTGAAGGTGACCAGCCCCGAGGAGTGGGTCGTCGTCTACGACGAGCAGGACGCCGCCGTGTGCGTGGAGCCGCAGACCGGCCCGCCCAACGGCCTCAACACCCAGCCGCGCCTGGTCACGCCCCTGGAACCGCTGGAGGCCACGACGACCTGGGCCTGGCGCCGCCTTTAAGCTGACTGCCATGAGCGACGTTCGCGGCGAGCTGCTGCAGCAGATCAAGGACAAGGCCGTGGTGCACGGCAAGGTGACCCTGTCGTCGGGCAAGGAAGCCGACTACTACATCGACCTGCGCCGCATCACCCTCGACGGTGCGGCCGCCCCGCTGGTCGGCCAGGTCATGCTCGACCTCACCGCCGGCCTGGACTTCGAGGCGGTGGGCGGGCTGACCCTGGGCGCCGACCCGGTGGCCACCGCGATGCTGCACGCCTCCGCCGCGCGCGGCCGGACGCTCGACGCGTTCGTGGTGCGCAAGGCGGGCAAGGCGCACGGGCTGCAGCGCCGGATCGAGGGCGCCGAGGTCGCGGGCCGCCGGGTGCTCGCCGTGGAGGACACCTCGACCACCGGCGGCTCGGTGCTGACCGCCGTGGAGGCGCTGCGCGAGGCCGGCGCCGAGGTCGTCGCGGTCGCCACGATCGTGGACCGGGCGACGGGCGCGGCCGAGGCGGTCGCCGAACAGGCCGGGGTGCCCTACGTCTTCGCGTACTCCAAGGACGACCTGGGCCTGGACTGAGGCGGGACGGTTATCCACAGGCTGGACAGGGATGGCCGGAGCAGCCGGCTCCGTCTGCGAAGATGGGGCCGACGATGACGTCACTCCCTAGGTCAGGGCCGTAAGCACGCACCACGCACCCCGCACATACAAGGAGCGGACAGATGCCCATCGCAACTCCCGAGGTCTACAACGAGATGCTCGACCGGGCGAAGGCAGGCAAGTTCGCCTACCCGGCCATCAACGTGACGTCGTCGCAGACCCTGAACGCGGCCCTGCGCGGTTTCGCGGAGGCGGAGAGCGACGGCATCGTCCAGATCTCCACGGGCGGTGCCGAGTTCCTGGGCGGCCAGTACAGCAAGGACATGGTCACCGGTGCCGTGGCGCTGGCCGAGTACGCGCACATCATCGCCGAGAAGTACCCGGTCAACATCGCGCTGCACACCGACCACTGCCCCAAGGACAAGCTCGACGGGTACGTGCGCCCGCTGCTCGCGCTGTCCAGGAAGCGCGTCGAGGCCGGTCTGGACCCGCTGTTCCAGTCCCACATGTGGGACGGCTCCGCGGAGACCCTCGCCGACAACCTTCAGATCGCGCAGGAGCTGCTGGAGCAGGCCCGCGCCGCCAAGATCATCCTTGAGGTCGAGATCACCCCGACCGGCGGCGAGGAGGACGGCGTCTCCCACGAGATCAACGACTCCCTCTACACCACGGTCGAGGACGCGGTCCGCACCGCCGAGGCCCTGGGCCTGGGCGAGAAGGGCCGCTACCTGCTGGCCGCCTCCTTCGGCAACGTGCACGGCGTGTACAAGCCGGGCAACGTCGTGCTCCGCCCCGACCTGCTGAAGGAGCTGAACCAGGGCGTGGCCGCCCGGTTCGGCAAGGAGTCCCCGTTCGACTTCGTCTTCCACGGCGGCTCCGGCTCCACGGAGGAGGAGATCCGCACCGCGCTGGAGAACGGCGTGGTGAAGATGAACCTCGACACCGACACCCAGTACGCCTTCACCCGCCCGGTCGCCGGTCACATGTTCGCCAACTACGACGGCGTGCTGAAGATCGACGGCGAGGTCGGCGACAAGAAGGCCTACGACCCGCGCACCTGGGGCAAGCTGGCCGAGGCGTCCATGGCCCAGCGTGTCGTCGAGGCCACGCAGAACCTGCGCTCGGCGGGCACCAAGATCAAGTAAGCGCCGGGGGCAAGTAGGCGCCGGGGTCAAGCAAGTACCGGGGCCAAGCAAGTACCGGGGCCAAGTAAGTATCGGGGTCGGTAAGTACCGAGACCGAGCAAGCGGCGGGATCGGGCAAACGGTAGCCCGAGTGGGCCCGGTGGCTGTCCGAGCCGCCGGGCCCGCTGTATACCTGGGGGCATGCCCGACGTCATGTCCGGGAGCACGCCCGGCGTCCGGCTCGCCTCCGCGCAGGGCAGACGCGTCCTGCTGAGCACCGTCCTCGGCTCCAGCATGGCCATGCTGGACTCGACCGTCGTCAACGTGGCGCTGCCGCGCATCGGCCGCGATCTCGACGCGAGCCTGGCGGCCCTCCAGTGGACGGTCAACGCGTACATGGTCACGCTGGCCGGTCTGATCCTGCTCGGCGGCTCGCTCGGTGACCGCTACGGACGGCGGCGGGTCTTCGTGCTCGGGGTGGTGTGGTTCGCCGCCGCGTCCCTGCTGTGCGGGCTGGCCCCGACCGCCGGGCTGCTGATCGCCTTCCGCGCCCTCCAGGGCATCGGCGGCGCGCTGCTCACCCCCGGCTCGCTCGCCCTGATCCAGGCGTCCTTCCACCCCGAGGACCGCAGCCGGGCGGTCGGCCTGTGGTCCGGGTTCGGCGGCATCGGCGCGGCGGTCGGCCCGTTCCTGGGCGGCTGGCTGGTGTCCGGGCCCGGCTGGCGCTGGGTGTTCCTGCTGAACGTGCCGCTCGCCCTGCTGTGCGTCCCGGTCGCCCTGCGCCATGTCCCGGAGTCGGCCGGCGCGCGCGGGCGGGGCCGCTTCGACGTGACCGGCGCGGCCCTCGGCGCCCTGGCCCTCGCCCTGCTGACGTACGCCCTCATCGAGGCCCGGGGCGGCACCCTGGCGGTGGCGCTGAGCGCGGCGGCGGGGCTGGCCGCGGCGGTCGCCTTCCTCCACGTCGAGAGACACCGCCCCGACCCGATGCTGCCGCCGGACATCTTCGCCTCCCGCCAGTTCACCGCGGTCAATCTGGTCACGCTGTGCGTGTACGCGGCGTTCGGCGGCTTCTTCTTCCTCACCGCGCTCCAGCTCCAGGTGGTGGCGGGCTACTCGCCGCTCGGCGCGGGCACCGCCCTGCTGCCGACGACCGTGCTGATGCTGCTGTTCTCGGCCCGCTCGGGCGCCCTGGCCGACCGCATCGGCCCGCGCGTCCCGCTCACCGTGGGACCGCTGCTGTGCGCGGCCGCGATGCTGCTGATGCTGCGGGTCGGCAAGGACGCCGGCTATCTCACCGACGTGCTGCCCGCGCTGCTGGTCATGGGCGCGGGCATGGTGACGCTGGTGGCGCCGCTGACCGCCACCGTCCTCGCCTCGGTCGACGCCTCCCGGGCCGGGCTGGCCAGCGGCATCAACAACGCATCGGCCCGCGCCGCCGGCCTCGTCGCGGTGGCCGCGCTGCCGCTGCTGGCCGGGATGGGACCGGAGGCGTACCGCTCGGCGGACGCCTTCGACGCCGCGTTCCGGCGGGCGATGCCGATCTGCGCGGGGGTGCTGGTGGCGGGGGCGGCGCTCGCCTGCGCGACGGTCCGCCGCCCGGTCACGGACTGCCGCCGCCCCGAGTGCCACGCCCACGGCTCGGTGACGCATCCGCCGCTGGAGCCGGGGCGGGGCGGGGGTGGGGACACGGGCCCTGGTGAGGGCGGTGGCGCGGGCGGTGGTGGTGTGGATCGGGGCGCGGGCGGGGGCGGGGGCGCGGGCGGTGTGGATCGGGGCGGGGGCGCGGGCGGTGCTGGTGGGCCGTCCTGAGTTCCGCGGTCCCTGAGTTCCGCGGTCCCTGAGTTCCGCGGTCCCTGAGTTCCGCGGTCCCTGAGTTCCGCGGTCCGGGAGGCCGCGGAACGCATACGGGTTCGCGGCGCGGCCGCCGCGCTCAGCGCTTGAGTTCGGCGTACGCCTCCGCGCTGCTGTCCTGAAGGAACTCCCAGCACCGCGCCGCCTCGTCCGTCTCGCCGATCTGTCCGGCGGCGCGGGCCAGGGCGGCCAGGCAGCGCAGGAAGCCGCGGTTGGCCCGGTGGTCCCAGGGGATCGGACCGTGCCCCTTCCAGCCGGCCCGGCGGAGCTGGTCGAGGCCCCGGTGGTAGCCGGTGCGCGCGTAGGCGTACGACTCGACCACCCGCCCCGCCTCGAAGGCGTCGTCGGCGAGCTGCGCCCAGGCCGGCGAATACGTCGGGTGCTTCGCCGCGACCTCGGCCGGTGCCAGTGCCTCTTCGGCCAGCAGGCGGTACGCCTCCTCGTTCTCCGGGAGGTAGGTCGGGTCCGGGCCGCCGAGCAGGTTCTTGTGCGTGGTCATGGAAGCAGTCTGCCACTCGGCGACGAGCGGTCGGGCGGCTGTGCGGGGCGTCGTCCGGCCTTGCGGTCCGCGCCGGGGGTGCGCAGGATGCCGGTGGGGACCGGGGCCCCCGTGCCGGCATCGGCAGGGGCGGACCGCTACCCGGAGTACATGCAGGAGACAGCGATGTCCCAACAGGCTCAACCGACCCCCAGGCCCGCCGCGGCCGCCGCTGAGCCCGAGACCCCGCATCTCGACTTCGAGGGCACCACGCCGTACGAGGACTACGTCAGGGCGGACGTGCTCACCCACCTCCAGCACACCCTCTCCGACGACCCCGGAGAGATGGTCTTCCTGGTCACCACCCAGGTCATGGAGTTGTGGTTCACCGTCATCGTGCACGAGTGGGAGACCGCGGCCCGCGCCCTGCGCGCGGACGACGTGCCGGTGGCGACGGCCGCGCTCAAGCGGTCCGTACGGGAGCTGGAAGCGCTGAACGCCTCCTGGAAGCCGCTCGGACAGCTCACTCCGGCCCAGTTCAACAGCTACCGCGGTGCCCTCGGCGAGGGCTCCGGCTTCCAGTCCGCGATGTACCGCCGGCTGGAGTTCCTGCTCGGCGAGAAGTCCGCGTCGATGCTCGTCCCGCACCGCGGCGCGCCCCGCGCCCACGCCGAGCTGGAGAAGGCGCTGCACGAGCCCAGCCTGTACGACGAGGTGCTGCGGCTGCTCGCCCGGCGCGGGCACGCGATCCCGGACGCCGTACTGCACCGCGACGTGTCGCTGCGCTACGAGCCCCGCGAGGAGGTGGAGGCCGTCTGGACGGCGCTCTACCGCGGCGACGCGGACGCCGAGGCGGCCCGGCTCGGCGAGGCGCTGACGGACGTGGCCGAGCTGGTGTGGCGCTGGCGCAACGACCATCTGGTCGCCACCCGGCGCGCGATGGGCGCCAAGGCCGGGACGGGCGGCTCGGCCGGCGTGGCCTGGCTGGAGAAGCGGGCCCAGAAGAACGTCTTCCCCGAGCTGTGGACGGCGAGGTCCCATGTCTGAGCGCCGCCTGCCTGAGCGCCTGCCTGAGAGCTTGGCCGACCGGCCGTCCGAGCAGTCGTCCGACCGACCGTCCGAGCAGTCGCCCGAGCGGTCGTCCGGGCCTGTGAACGGGCGTGTGTCCGACCTCGCGGCGCGGGCGGAGCGGCTGGACGCCGCCGACGGCCTCGCCGGAGTGCGGGAGCGGTTCGTCCTCGACGAGGCCGTCTACCTGGACGGGAACTCGCTGGGCGCGCTCCCGGCGAACGTACCGGACCGCGTCGCGGACGTGGTGCGCCGCCAGTGGGGCGAGCTGCGTATCCGGTCCTGGGAGGAGAGCGGCTGGTGGAGCGCGCCCGAGCGGACCGGCGACCGGATCGCCCCGCTGGTCGGCGCGGCGCCGGGGCAGGTCGTGGTGGGCGACTCGACGAGCGTCAACGTCTTCAAGGCGCTGGTGGCGGCGGTACGGATGGCCCGCGAGACCGAGCACGGTGACGGCGGCAGGGACGAGATCCTGGTCGACGTCACGACCTTCCCCACGGACGGGTACATCGCCCGCTCGGCCGCCCGGATGACGGACTGCGTCCTGCGGCCGGTGACGCCCGACGAGGTGCCCGGCGCGCTGACCGGCCGTACCGCCGCGGTCCTGCTGAACCACGTCGACTACCGCACCGGCCGCCTGCACGACCTGCCGTCCCTGACGGCCGCCGTGCACGCGGTGGGTGCGTACGCCGTCTGGGACCTGTGCCACAGCGCGGGCGCCCTGCCGGTCGGGCTGGACGAGCACGGCGTGGACCTGGCGGTCGGCTGCACGTACAAGTACCTCAACGGCGGCCCGGGCGCACCGGCGTACCTGTACGTCCGCCGGGAGCTGCAGGAACGGTTCGACTCGCCGCTGCCCGGCTGGAACTCGCACGCCGACCCCTTCGGCATGCGGGAGGAGTACGAACCGGCGAAGGGCGCCCCGCGCGGCCGGGTCGGCACACCGGACATCCTCTCCCTGCTCGCCCTGGAGGCGGCGCTCGACGTCTGGGACGGCGTGCCGATCGAGGCGGTGCGGGCCAAGTCCCTGGCGCTGACGGACTTCTTCCTGGAGTGCGTCGACGCGTACGTGCCCGCCGGGCGCGTGCAGAACGTGACGCCGGTGCCGCACGAGCAGCGGGGCAGCCAGGTGGCCCTGCGCTGCCCGGACGCCGGGGCCGTGATGGAACGGCTGATCGAGCGCGGGGTGGTCGGCGACTTCCGCCACCCCGACGTGCTGCGCTTCGGTTTCACGCCGCTCTACGTCGGCTTCGCGGACGTGGAACGGGCGGCGCGGGTGCTGGCGGAGGTACTGGCGGAAGTGACGGGGGAGGTGCGGGGAGAGGCGTAAGCGGACAGGCGTAAGAGGACAGGCGTAAGCGAAGAGACGGAGAGAGGGGTAGGTGTAGGCGGAGGGGCGGCGGTCCCTTCGCCGC
This sequence comes from Streptomyces sp. NPDC047017, assembly GCF_040644175.1. Taxonomy (NCBI): domain Bacteria; kingdom Bacillati; phylum Actinomycetota; class Actinomycetes; order Kitasatosporales; family Streptomycetaceae; genus Streptomyces; species Streptomyces sp. NPDC047017. The sequence continues at coordinate 32,714 of NZ_JBEYVW010000033.1, forward strand.
ACCACCCGCCTTGGCCTCACCCAGCGTGACATCCGCGTGTCGGCGCACGTCATCGGCCTGGTACCGTCCCCGCCAACGGCCGAACCCCGCCTCGTCCGTCAAGTACGTTTCGCCGCTGAGAGGTTGACCATGCCGGACGCCGCCGCAGAACCGGAGTACCCCGCCGGCCGTGACGCGGCCGCGCGTGCCGCGGCGGAGGAGGAGTCGGCCTTCTCGCAGCCGCCCGTCGACCCGGACACCACCGCCGCCTACGGCGACCACCCCGATCAGGTCATCGACTTCTACGCCCCGCGCGGCACCGGTTCGCCGGTGCCGTCCGGGTCCGCGCCGCTCGTCGTGGTGCTGCACGGCGGTGCCTGGCGGGCACCGTACGACCGCCGGCACATCACCCCCTTCGCGGACTTCCTCGCGCGCCGGGGCTTCGCGGTGGCCAACGTCGAGTACCGGCGCGGCGCCGCCGGCCCGGCGCGGGAGGCGGCGGACGGCCGTCCGGTCGCGGGCCGCTGGCCGGAGACGTTCGACGACGTGGCGGCCGCGCTCGACGCGCTGCCCGCGCTCGTACGGGAGGCGCTCCCGCAGGCCGACGCGCGGCGCACGGTGCTCACCGGCCACTCGGCGGGCGGCCAGCTCGTCCTGTGGGCGGCGGCCCGGCACGTCCTGCCCGCCGACGCGCCCTGGCGCACCGCCAGGCCCGCCGCGCTGCGCGGTGTGGTCGCCCTCGCGCCGATCGCGGACTTCGAGACCGCCGGGGAACTGGGCGTGTGCGGGGGCGCGGCCACGCAACTCCTCGGCGGCCCGGACCGGTTCGCCGAGCGCCGGCCGTACGCCGATCCCGCCCTGCTGCTGCCCTCCGGGATCGCCACGACCGTGGTCCAGGGGCGTACGGACGTGGTGGTGCCGCAGGCGGTGGCGGAGGCGTACGCGGACGCGGCGGCGAAGGCCGGTGAGGCCGTGGGCCTCACCCTCCTGGAGGACGTCGGCCACTTCCCCCTGATCGACCCGGCGGCGGACGCGTGCGCGGTGGTGGCGGAGGAGATCGCGCAGCTGGCGTGGTGAACGGGGTCGCGCTGGGCCCGTGGTGAACGGGGTCTCGGCGGGCCCGTGGTGAACGGGGTCTCGGCGGGCCCGTGGTGAACGGGGTCTCGTCGAACCCCGGTTCACCGGTGGCGCACGGCGCCCCGTCATACCCGTAGTACCTGAGAGCTACATCCGAGGACAGTCCCCGGGCGGGACGCGAACGACACCGGCCGATCCGTAATTTCCCTTCCAGTCGAGCCCGTTGAGCGGGTGCAGCGGAGGGGGAGGCGGATCATGGGGGCGGATACGGCGGTCATCGCCGGGGAGCGGGCGCGGGGCGCGGCCGGGGAGCGCGTACGGGCCGCACCCGGGGAGCGCGTACAGGACACTCCCGGGGAGCGCATACCGGGCGAGGCAGGCCAGGGGCGGGCGCCCGGGGCGGTGGCGCGATGGACCGGAGGCCCCGCCCGGCGCTCGCGCCGCCGGCTCCGCGCGCTGCTCGCCGCCCTCGTCATCGCGGCCGTGGTGGTGCCGCTGTCGGCGGCGGCCCGCCCCCGCATCCCCGCCCCGGCACCGGCGGTGCTCGCCGCCCCGACATCCGCCACCCTGGCCTCGGCCTACGCGGCCAACCGCGCCAACGCCGCACAGGCCTCCCGCATGGCCGCCGCGCACGGCGACGCGGACCGCGCGGCCACGGACCGGGGCCTGGCCTCCCCCGCCCGCCGGCTGCTCTCCTTCGACGGCCGGGGCCCGGGCCGTGCCACGGAGGTGTTCGGCGACCTGGCGCACGCGGACCGCGTCGCCGTCCTCGTCCCCGGCTCGGACACCTCGCTCGACACCTACGGCCGCTTCCGCGCGGACGCGCTCGGCCTCTTCCGTGAGCTGACCCGCCGGGCCCCCGCCGGAACGCACCCGGCGGTCGTCGCCTGGCTCGGCTACACCACGCCGGAGACGGTCAGCACCACGGTCCTCACCACGGGCCGCGCCGAACAGGCGGCCCCGGGCCTGCGGCGGCTGATCGGTGAACTGCGGGGCGTGACCGGCCCCGGGGCGTCGGTCACCGCGGTGTGCCATTCCTACGGTTCGGTGGTGTGCGGCCGCGCCGCCGCCGGACTGGACGTGTCCGACATCGTCCTGCTCGGCAGCCCCGGCACCGGCGCCGGCTCGGTGGCGGCGCTGCACACCCGGGCCCGCGTCTGGGCGGCCCGCGGCGCCGACGACTGGGTGGCGCACGTGCCGCATGTCCGCGCCGACCTGTTCGGCACGACCCTCGGCTTCGGCACCGACCCCGTCGACCCGGCCTTCGGCGCCCGGATCTTCCCGGCCGGCGACGGCGGCCACAGCGCCTACTTCACCGCCGGTTCCCCGTCCCTGGCCAACCTGGCCCGGATCGCCCTGGGCACCACGCAGGCGGTACGCGGTGAAGGAGGTCCGCGGTGAAGAGGTCCGCGGTGAAGAGGTACGAGGTGACCGACCGCCGCCCCCGCACGCTCCCCCGATCAAGCCGCCCCCACGCGTTCCCCCGATCCGGCCGCCCCCGCACGCTTCCGCGTCCCGCCCGGGTCCGTGCCGCCGCCCGCCGCCTCGACGCCCTCACCCCGCCGCACCGGGACCGGGCGGTGGACGCCCTGCGCGCGTGCGCGATCCTCGGCGTGGTCCTGGGGCACTGGCTGGTCACCGCGCTGGTCGGGGACGCCCGCTCGCACCCCCGCCCGACGCTGCACACCGCGAGTCCCCTGCACTTCATGCCCTGGCTCACACCCGTCTCCTGGGCCTTCCAGACCCTCGCCGTGTTCTTCCTGGTCGGCGGGCACGTGGCCACCCGCAGCCAGCTGTCGGCCCGCGCCCGCGGTGTCGGCTACCCGCAGTGGCTGTACGCCCGCCTGTCCCGCCTGGGCAAGCCGGCCGCCGCCGTGCTGGCCGTGTGGGCGACGGCCGCCGCCGCGCTCCTGCTGTCCGGGGCGGACCCGGACACCGTCCGCGCCCTGGTCAAACTGGCGCTCTCCCCGATGTGGTTCCTGCTGGTCTTCGCCGCGCTGACCGCCGCGACCCCGCTGCTGACCCGGCTCAGTCCGCTGTGGCCGCTGGCCATCGTCCTGCACGTGGACCTGCTGCGGTTCGCCCTCGGCGCCCCCGGCTGGCTCGGCTGGCTGAACCTGCCCGCCGGCTGGCTCGTGCCGTACACCCTGGGCGCGGCCTGGACCCGCGGCGAACTGGAGAGCCGCCGCGCGGGCGCGCTGCTGCTGGGCGGCGGCGCGGCGGCGACCGCCGCACTCGTCGCCTGGGCGGGCTACCCGGCGTCGATGGTCGGCGTCCCGGGTGCCGCGGTCTCCAATCTGGACCCGCCGACGCTGGCCGCCGTCACCTTCGGCCTGGCCCAGTGCGGCCTGGCGCTGCTGCTGCGCGAACGGCTGCGGCGCGCGATGCGCCGCCCGCTTGCCTGGGCGGCGGTGGCCCTGGTCAACCTCTCCGCGATGACGATCTTCCTCTGGCACCAGACCGCCATGATGGCGACCACGGCCCTGGGCCTCCTCGCGGGCCGGCTGCCCGGTCTGCACACCCTCCCCGACGGCCTGGACTGGGTGGCGTACCGCCTGGCCTGGCTGCCGGTCTTCGCGCTGGTCCTGGCCGTCTGCTGGACGGCGTTCCACGGCTGCGAACACGCCGCCGTCCGCCGCCGCTCCTTCCTGGCCCGCCGCCACCGGCCGAAGGCAGGGCACGCGCCAGGACCTAGGGTGGACGCGTGAGCCGAGGGGAGAACCGCGTCCGGCGGGTGCTGCGGACGCTGCGCGAGGATCTGTGGGCCATGGGGGCGGACCCGCTGCCTCCCTCCACCTGGCTGCGCCGGCTGCCGCACGGCCTGGTGTGGCTGGCCGCGGCCGGGGTCCTGGTCGGCGGCCCGGCCCAGCTCCGCGAGGGCGGCGGACTGGCCCTCCCGTACGTGCTCCTCATCTCGTTCGGCCAGAGCGGCGCGGTGGCGCTGGCGCTGTGGCGGCCCGTCGCGGCCTGGTGGGGGTCGACGGCGGTCATGGTGGTGACGGCGGTCGCGCTGCACGACCGGCTGACGGCCGGCTACCTGCGGCCCTGGCCCTGGACGTCGGCCGGGCTCATCGGCCACCTCCTCGTGCTGCTGCTGCTCGCCCTGCGGGTGCGCGCCCGCGTCGCCGTCGAGGCGCTCGCCGTGTCCGCGCTGGTCACCTATGTCCTGGAGGGCCTGTGGGGCGCGGTGAACTACCAGCCCACCGGGATCCCCGCGGTGCTCATGTCCACGGTCGTGGTGGTGCTCGGCGCGGCCCTGCGCGGCCGCCGCGAGGCCCGTGCGGCACTGGGACGGCAGACCACGCTCACCGCCGAGGAGCGGGCCCGCCGCACTCTCCTGGAGGAGCGCAGCCGCATCGCCCGCGAACTCCACGACGTGGTCGCCCACCACATGTCGGTCATCTCCATCCAGGCGCAGGTGGCCCCGCACCTGACCGAGAACCCCTCGGACGAGCTGAAGGAGAACCTCGCCGGGATCCGGCAGAACGCGCTGGAGGCGCTCGCCGAGCTGCGCCGCGTGCTCGGCGTGCTGCGCTCGCCCCACCCCGAGGACCCCTACGGCCTCGGCGAACCGGGCCCCGGTGCGGCGCCGCGGGGCCCGCAGCCCACCCTCGACCGGCTCGGCGCCCTGGTGGAGAACACCCGGGCCGCCGGACTGACGGTCGCCCTGGAGATCGAGGACTCCCGTGGCCGCGCGCAGGCCTATCCGCCCGGCGTGGAGCTGTCGGCGTACCGGATCGTCCAGGAGGCCCTCAGCAACGCCCTGCGGCACGCCCCCGGCTCGACGGTCCGCGTGGAGATCACCCACATACCCGACGGCCTGTGCCTGAGTGTGATCAACTCCCGTCCGCAGCAGCCCGTCCCGCCCTCGCCGGGCGCCGGTCACGGCCTGCTGGGGATGCGTGAACGGGCGGCGATGCTGGGCGGCCACGTGAGCGCGGCCCGGACCCTGCACGGCGGCTTCAACGTCACGGCCTTCCTGCCCCGCGACGGCACCGCCCCCCTCACCGACCCCGGCCCCTGCGTCCTGCCCGTCGTGCACACCGACCCGGCCGGCTCTCCCGTCTTCGTCCTCGAACCACCGCACACGCCCCGCACCCCACCGGACACGCCCCGCACCCCACCGGACACGCCCCGCACCCCGCACGACACGCCCCGCACCCCGCACGACACGCCCCGCACCCCGCACGACACGGCCGGCACCCCGCAGGACACGACCGCTCCGGGCCCGCCGCCCCCGACAGGAGAAGACAGACCATGAGCAGCGGCAGCATCCGCGTCCTCATCGCCGACGACCAGCAGATGGTCCGCCAGGGCTTCACCGTCCTGCTCAACACCCAGCCGGACATCGAGGTGATCGGCCACGCGGTGGACGGCCGGGAGGCCGTCGCCCGGGTCGGGGAACTCGCCCCGGACGTCGTCCTGATGGACATCCGCATGCCCGAGCTGAACGGGATCGAGGCCACCCGCCAGGTCACGGCCCACGCACCGGGCACGCGGGTGCTGGTGCTCACCACCTTCGACCTCGACGAGTACGTGTACGAGGCGCTGTGCGCCGGCGCGTCCGGCTTCCTGCTGAAGGACGCCTCCGCCGACCAGCTGGCCGAGGCGGTGCGGGTGGTCGCGGCCGGTGACGCGCTGCTGGCGCCGGGCATCACCCGCAGGCTGATCGCCGAGTTCTCCCGGATGAACGGCAGACCGCGCGGCCCGCTGAAGGCGCGCGTCGGCGGGCTGACCGAACGGGAGACGGAGGTGCTCGCGCTGATCGCCCAGGGCCTGTCCAACGCGGAGATCGCCGAACGCCTCGTCGTGGCCGAGCAGACGGTGAAGACCCATGTCGGACGCATTCTGGTCAAGCTGGGGCTCAGGGACCGCACCCAGGCGGCGGTGTTCGCGTACGAGTCGGGGCTGGTGCGGCCCACCGGCTACTGAGCACGGACCCCCGCGGGCGTACCCGTAGTACCTGAGAGGGACGCCGCGGAACCCCTCTCACTGGGGACGACCGCCCACCCCGGCTGCGCCTACCGTTTTCACCGTGACCGAGACGACCCAGACGCAGCCGCCGCCGGACGGCCCGTTCAGCCCGTTCAAGCCGCGCAGCCCGGAGTACCGCCTGGCCGCGGACGCGCTGAGCGGACTCCGGCAGGACCTGTTCCACGACGCCTTCGCCTACCGCCCGCTGCGCCTCATGCGCGTCGACGGCCCGCTGACCGGCCGGCTCCCCGCCCGCCTCCGCGAGCGCGCGGCCCACACCCCGCACGCCCTGGTCGCCGGGGCCGGCGTGGTCGCGATGCTCGTCGCCGGGGCGCTCGGCGACCGGACCTGGACGGCGGGGCTGGCCGGTCTGCTGGCCCTGGCGCCGGTGCTGCTCACCCTGACCCGGCCCGTGGGCGCCTTCTGGGTGTCGCTGCCGGCCGCCGCGGCCTCGGTGGTGGTCCTCGGGCCGTTCGAGGACCGGCCCTGGCCGGCCGGCAGCTTCGTGGCGCACCTGACGGTCCTCGTGGTGGTGGCGATACGCACCCGGCCGCGCACGGCGGCCTGGATGTGGGCGCTCACCGCGTTCTACTCGGTCACCGCCGACGCCCTCGTCGGCTACCGCCTGGAGAACAACACGGCGCCCATGCTGCTCCTGTCCGCCCTGGCGCTGCTGGCCGTCGCCGTCCGGCACATACGCAAGGACGCCGAGCAGACGGTGACCGCGCAGCGGACGGTGACCGCGCACGAGCGTTCCCGCCGCACTCTCCTGGAGGAGCGCACCACGATCGCCCGGGAGCTGCACGACGTCGTGGCCCACCACATGTCGGTGGTCGCCATCCAGGCCGAGGCCGCCCCCTACCGGGTGGAGAACCCGCCGCCGGAGCTGGAGAAGGCGTTCGCCACCATCCGGGAGAACGCGGTGGCGGCCCTCACCGAGCTGCGCCGCGTCCTCGGCGTCGTCCGCGCCGAGAACCAGGACGCCCCGGAAGCCCCCCAGCCCACCCTGGCCGACCTCGCCACCCTGCTGGCGAACGTGCGCGAGGCCGGCCTGAGCGTGGAGAAGGCGGTGACCGGCGCGGTGCGGGAACTCCCGCAGGGCGTGGAGCTGTCGGCGTACCGGATCGTCCAGGAGGCCCTGAGCAACACCCTGCGGCACGCGCCCGGGGCGAGCGCCCGGGTCGAGATCGGGTACGTACTGGGCGGGCTGGGACTGCGCGTGGTCAACGGCCCGGCGTCCGAGCCGTCCCTGATCAAGCCCTCGCCCGGCGCCGGGCACGGCATCACCGGGATGCGGGAGCGGGTCACCATGCTGGACGGCGAGATGACCGCGGGCCCGACCGAGGACGGAGGCTACGAGGTGGCGGTGTTCCTGCCGGTGGTGCGGCGGGCCGGCCGGGCGGACGGCGACGGGGCCGCCGCGTGACGACGGACGGGAAGGGCGCGATCCGCGTACTGATCGCGGACGACCAGATGATGGTGCGCGAGGGCTTCTCGGTCCTGCTCAACGCGATGCCGGACATCGAGGTCGTCGGGGAGGCCGTCAACGGGCGGGAGGCGGTGCGGCAGGTGCGCGAACTGGCCCCGGACGTGGTGCTGATGGACATCCGGATGCCCGAGCTGAACGGGATCGAGGCGACCCGGGAGATCGTCGCCGCGGACGGCGCGGCCAAGGTGCTGGTGCTGACCACGTTCGACCTCGACGAGTACGTGTACCAGGCGCTGCGGGCGGGGGCCTCCGGGTTCCTGCTGAAGGACGCCTCGGCGCGGCAGCTCGCCGACGGGGTGCGGGTGGTGGCGGCGGGGGAGGCGCTGCTCGCGCCCTCGGTCACCAGACGGCTGATCACGGAGTTCTCCCGGCTGACCGAACCGCCCCGGCTGGCGGCCACCGGGCAGGCGGTCCAGGGGGATCTGACGGAACGGGAGACGGAGGTGCTGGTCCTGATCGCGCGGGGCCTGTCCAACGCGGAGATGGCGCAGCGGCTGGTGGTGGCCGAGTCGACGGTGAAGACCCATGTGAGCCGGATCCTGGTGAAGCTGGGGCTGCGGGACCGGACGCAGGCGGCGGTGTTCGCGTACGAGGCCCGGCTGGTCACACCGGCCTGAGCGGGAACGCGTCCCTGGGCAGGTCGGTGGGGCGGATCTCTGGGCAGGTCGGGGGAGAGGGGGTTAGCGTCCGTGCATGGCCGTTGCTCCGGACCTCGCGTTCGACCCCTGGGACCCGGCGTTCGTCGCCGACCCCTGCCCCGCCTATGCCGAACTGCGTGCCCGGGGCCGGGTGCTCCACTACGCGCCCAGCGACCAGTGGCTGGTCCCGCACCACGCGGACGTGTCGGCGCTGCTGCGGGACCGGCGGCTGGGCCGGACCTACCAGCACCGGTACACGCACGAGGAGTTCGGCCGTACGCCGCCCGCGCCGGAGCACGAGCCGTTCCACGTCCTCAACGACCACGGGATGCTCGACCTGGAGCCGCCGGACCACACCCGGATCAGGCGCCTGGTGTCGAAGGCGTTCACCCCGCGGACGGTGGAGCGGCTGAAGCCGTATGTGCACAAGCTGGCGGGCGATCTGGTGGCCGGGCTCGTCGAGGCGGGCGGCGGGGACCTGCTGGCGGACGTCGCCGAGCCGCTGCCGGTGGCCGTCATCGCGGAGATGCTGGGCATCCCGGGACCGGACCGGGCGCGGCTGCGGCCCTGGTCGGCGGACATCTGCGGGATGTACGAGCTGAACCCGTCCGAGGAGACGGCGGCGCGGGCGGTGCGGGCGTCGGTGGAGTTCTCGGAGTATCTGCGGGAGCTGATCGCGGCCCGCCGCAAGGAACCGGGCGAGGACCTGATCTCCGGGCTGATCGCCGCGCACGACGAGGGCGACCGGCTGACGGAGCAGGAGCTGATCTCCACGGCCGTGCTCCTGCTCAACGCCGGCCACGAGGCGACGGTGAACGCGACGGTCAACGGCTGGTGGGCGCTGTTCCGCCACCCGGACCAGCTGGCGGCCCTGCGCGCGGACCCCGCGCTGATCCCGTCCGCCGTCGAGGAGCTGATGCGCTACGACACGCCGTTGCAGCTCTTCGAGCGGTGGGTGCTCGACGAGATCGAGATCGACGGCACGGTGCTGCCCCGGGGCGCGGAGGTCGCCCTGCTCTTCGGCTCGGCCAACCACGACCCCGAGGTCTTCGCCGCCCCCGGACGGCTCGACCTCGCCCGCCGCGACAACCCGCACATCTCCTTCAGCGCGGGCATCCACTACTGCATCGGCGCCCCACTGGCCCGGATCGAGCTGGCCGCCTCCATGGCGGCCCTGCTGGAACAGGCCCCGTCCCTCACCCTGGCGGCGGAGCCGGAACGCAAGCCGAACTTCGTGATCAGGGGACTCAGCGACCTGAAGGTCACCCTCTGAACACTCCGTTCCACCCGATTCCGACCGGTTCCACCCGCCTCCACCCGTCCCTCACACGCACAGGACGACCGCGCCGAGCAGCAGGTCGCACACGTCCTGGGCGGCGGCTGCCGTTCCTCGGCCGGCCCACCGCGCCACCCCGAGTGACCGGCGGGCCGGACCCGGCCCGCCCCCCTCACCGCCCCCGGGCCCCCCGCACACCCGGCACCCCGGGCACCCCCGGCACCACCAGCCCCCAGGCCCCCTCCCGCACCGTCCACGTCCGGGTGCGTACGGGACCGGAGACCACCGTGTCCGCGCGGTAGCGGAAGTGGGCGCCCGACACGGTCACCGTGCGCCCCACGGCGCGCAGCGGCGCGGCGTCCGCGCCCACCGACAGCGGGCGCACCTCCACCTCGGCGAACCCGAGGTCCCCCGGGACCACCGAGACCGCCTCCACCGGCCGGTCCAGGTCCACCACGGTCACCCCGTCCACCTCCACCCGCAGCCGGGACGGCTCCGGGCCGGGTTCGGCGGCCGGCCGGGGCGGGCGCGGCACCAGGGTGCGTACCAGGGACTGGCAGGTCCGCAGCCAGGGCCGGGCCGCCCCGACCGGGAGCGCCGGCGCGTCCGCCGGAGCCTCCCGCGCGGCGAGCGGCGGGATGCGCAGCGCGCCCAGCACCACCCCGTCGCTGTCGTCGACGAGCAGGTCCAGGCGCCGTTCGACGCCCTCCAGGACCGCGCGGGCCGCCGCCACCGGGCCGGCCGGCACGCCCAGCGAGCGGGCCAGCGACAGCGCGCCGCCGACCGGCACGACCGACAGCGCGCATTCGGCCAGCTCCCGCTGCCGGTGCAGCAGGGTCACCGCCCGCAGCAGCGCCCGGTCGTCACCGACCACCACCGGCCGCCGCGAGCCGCGCCGCGCCAGCGCGCGGGCGAATTCCTCCGGTCCGTCCGGCAGGCACACCTTGGCGGCGGCACCCGCGCTGAGCACGTCTTTCGCGATCCGTACGGACTCCCCGTCCGTCCGCCGGGCGACCGGGTCGATGACCACCAGCAGCTGTTCGGACGTCGGATAGGTCGCCACCTCGGTCCTGCCTCGCTTCCTCGGGTAGCATCTTTGTGCAAGAGCCCCTTGCGCTATTGCGCCAGGGGCTTCGTCTATTCCGGGGCATCCGGTCCGACGGTTGTGCGGCCAACGACGGTCGCGCGGTGCACGCGGCGGTGAACCCGCGTACGCCCCTGACCCTGGACATGCCCCGCCCGGAAGGGGTGTACGCGCGTGCCCGCACTTGTGCTGCTCGGTGCTCAGTGGGGTGACGAGGGCAAGGGAAAGGCCACCGACCTGCTCGGTGGCTCCGTGGACTATGTGGTGCGTTACCAGGGCGGCAACAACGCCGGCCACACGGTCGTCGTAGGCGACCAGAAGTACGCACTGCACCTCCTGCCCTCCGGCATCCTGTCGCCCGGCTGTACGCCCGTCATCGGGAACGGCGTCGTCGTCGACCCGTCGGTCCTGCTCTCCGAGCTGAGCGGTCTGAACGAGCGCGGCGTCGACACGTCGAAGCTCATGATCAGCGGAAACGCCCACATCATCACGCCGTACAACGTGACCGTGGACAAGGTGACGGAACGCTTCCTCGGAAAGCGGAAGATCGGCACCACCGGGCGCGGCATCGGCCCGACCTACGCGGACAAGATCAACCGCGTGGGCATCCGGGTCCAGGACCTGTACGACGAGTCGATCCTCACCCAGAAGGTGGAGGCGGCCCTCGACATCAAGAACCAGATCCTGACCAAGCTGTTCAACCGGCGCGCGATCGCCGTGGACCAGGTGGTCGAGGAGCTGCTGGGCTACGCCGAGCAGATCGAGCCGTACGTCGCCGACACGGTCCTGATCCTCAACCAGGCCCTGGAGGACGACAAGGTCGTCCTGTTCGAGGGCGGCCAGGGCACCCTGCTCGACATCGACCACGGCACGTACCCCTTCGTGACCTCGTCGAACCCGACCGCGGGCGGCGCCTGCACCGGGGCCGGCGTCGGTCCGACGAAGATCAGCCGGGTCATCGGCATCCTCAAGGCGTACACCACCCGGGTGGGCTCCGGCCCGTTCCCGACCGAGCTGTTCGACGAGGACGGCGAGGCGCTGCGCCGGATCGGCGGCGAGCGGGGCGTGACCACCGGCCGCGACCGCCGCTGCGGCTGGTTCGACGCGGTGATCGCCCGCTACGCCACCCGCGTCAACGGCCTCACCGACTTCTTCCTCACCAAGCTCGACGTACTCACCGGCTGGGAGCAGATCCCGGTCTGCGTGGCCTACGAGATCGACGGCCGCCGGGTCGAGGAGCTGCCGTACTCGCAGACCGACTTCCACCACGCCAAGCCGGTCTACGAGTACCTCCCCGGCTGGCAGGAGGACATCACGAAGGCCAAGACCTTCGCCGACCTGCCGAAGAACGCCCAGGCCTACGTCAAGGCCCTGGAGGAGATGTCCGGCGCCCCGATCTCCGCGATCGGCGTCGGCCCGGGCCGCGACGAGACGATCGAGATCAACTCGTTCATCTGATCCCCCGCGGTCCGCTGCCCGCTTCCCGCGGCAAGCGGCCCACGGAGGCTGCCTGCGGAAAGCAGCCCCGCTCCCACGGCGGCCGACGCCCTCGCGCGCCGGCCGCCGTGGCGTGTGCGGGCGTGGTCCGGCCGCCGTACCGGCTGCGGGCGTGGTCCGGCCGCCGTGCCGGTGGGCCGGTCGGTGTCAGCTGAAGACGATCATCGAGCCCTGCGCCAGGCTCCGCGTGGCCGCCGCGTGCAGGCCCAGCCAGACATGGCGTTCGCGGGCGAAGGGGCTGGGGTCGTAGGGGGCGGGCGCGGCCGGCTGCTCCAGCTCGGTGGGACCGGGGGGCGGCGCCGGCGGGGCCGGGGGGTTGGCCGGGTCGATGCCCAGGCCCGGGGCGACCTGCTCCAGTTCGCGCAGCAGGGCGTGGGAGGAGCCCAGCGGGCCGCCGCCGGCCAGGAGTTCGTCGTTGGACAGGGGGTGCGGGAAGTCCAGCGGGACGTAGGCGCCCGCGTGGTCGTAGTGCCAGACCAGATGGGACTGCTGGGCCGTCGACTCGAACATCTCCAGCAACTGCTCGTAGTCGCCGCCCAGTTCGTCCACCGGGGTCAGCGGCAGGCCGCAGAGCTGGAGGAGATGGGCGCGGCGCAGGAAGTGCAGCGCGTCGTAGTCGAAGCCGGCCACCGGCGCGACCTCCCCGGACAGGCCCGGCATATACGGGTACACCGGCACCGGCGGGAGTCCGTTCTCCGCGAGCGCCTTGTCGTACTGCGCGAGTTCCTCCGCGAACGGGTTGTCGGGGGTGTGGCACAACACGTCGACGAGCGGCACCAACCACAGGTCACAGGCCAATGAGGGCTCCTCACTCAGCGCGAAGCACAGCGGTCAAGGAAGGGTAGTCCGTGCGGCGCGGACCGGCTCCCCCCGTGCACTTCCCTACCCGCTCACCCGGCGGGCAGGCGATCGGCCAGGGCGAGGGAGTGCGCGTGGTACGCGGTGACGATCGCGCGGGCGGCGGGGATATTGGGTTCCGCCAGGGCGTCGACGAGTTCGGTGTGGCCGCACCACAGCACGCCGCGCAGATCCCCGAGCCGGCGCAGCTGCTGCACCGCGCACACCCAGCACTGCAGCCGCAGCCGGTGCAGGAAGTCGGCGAGATGGGCGTTGCCGTACAGGGCGCTCAGTTCGCGCCAGAAGCGCAGGTCGTAGCCGATCAGCACGGTCAGGTCGCCGGCGGCGGCCGCGCGCTGGGCCTCCTCGCCGCGCCGGCGTACGCCCGCGAGCACCACCGCCGTACGCGCCCCCGCAGGCTCCCGCGACTCCCGCGGCACCGCCTTCACGCGGGCGCCCACGTGCCCCGCGCTCCCCGTGCCCGCGCCCCACGCGCCCCCCGGGCCGCTCTCGTCGGCCAGGACCCGGAACATGCCGTCGGTGACCAGGCCGCGGGCCTCGATCATCTCGCGGAAGTCGGCCGCCGAGTACTCGCGCACCCGGAAGCCGCGGTGCTGGTCCGCCTCCAGCAGGCCCTGCGCGGACAGGTCCACCAGCGCCTCGCGCACCGGAGTCGCGGAGACGCCGTACTGCTCGGCTATCTCCTTGACCGTGAACTCCTGCCCGGTCTGCAGCCGTCCGGCCAGCACCTCGTCCCGCAGGGCGTCCGCGATCTGCTGGCGCAGGGTGCTGCGCGTCACGGCGCCGGTGCCGCTGATGCCGGGCATGGTCGGGGGCGTCTCCCTCACGCGTACGAGTGGCGTACTCGTACATCTGTATGTGTACGAGCACGCCACCTTACGCGGTCGGGCAATGGGCTACTCCGTGTGCTCGTCGGCCACGGACAGCGCCGCGTCCAGGGCCGCCAGGCCCTCCTTCAGCTCGGCCTCGGTCACGGTGCACGGCGGCACGACGTGGGTGCGGTTCATGTTGACGAAGGGCCACAGGCCGTGCGCCTTCGCGGCGGCGCCGAAGGCCGCCATCGGCGCGTTCGCCTCGCCGGCCGCGTTGTACGGCACCAGCGGCTCGCGGGTCTCGCGGTTCCTCACCAGCTCCAGCGCCCAGAACATGCCGGTGCCGCGCACCTCGCCGACGCTCGGGTGCCGCTCGGCCAGGTCGCGCAGCCCCGGCCCCACGACCTCGGCGCCGAGCCGCCTGGCGTTCTCGACCACGCCCTCCTCGGCCATCACGCCGATCGTCGCGACGGCCGCCGCACAGGCCAGCGGGTGCCCGGAGTACGTCAGGCCGCCCGGGTAGGGCCGCTTGCCGAAGGTCCCGGCAATCTCCCCGGAGATCGCCACCCCGCCCAGCGGCACATAGCCCGAGTTCACGCCCTTGGCGAAGGTCATCAGGTCCGGCACGACACCGCTCAGGTCCGCCGCGAACCACTCACCGGTCCGCCCGAACCCGGCCATCACCTCGTCCAGCACGAACACGATCCCGTACTTGTCGCACAGCTCGCGCACCCCGGCGAGGTAGCCGGGCGGCGGCACCATGATCCCCGCCGTGCCCGGGACCGTCTCCAGGATGATCGCGGCGACCGTCGAGGGACCCTCGAAGACGATCGTGGTCTCCAGGTGCTCAAGCGCCCGCGCGCACTCCTGCTCCTCGGTCTCGGCGTGGAAGCGGGAGCGGTAGAGGAAGGGCGCCCAGAAGCGGACGACGCCCGCCGAGCCGTTGTCGGAGGCCCAGCGGCGCGGGTCGCCGGTGAGGTTCACGGCCTGCTCGGTGCCGCCGTGGTACGAGCGGTACGCCGACAGCACCTTGGGGCGCCCGGTGTGCAGCCGGGCCATGCGGATCGCGTGCTCGACCGCGTCGGCGCCGCCGTTGGTGAAGAAGATCTTGTCCAGGTCGCCGGGCGTCCGCTCGGCGATCAGCCGGGCCGCCTCCGAGCGCGCCTCGACGGCGAACGCCGGCGCGAACGTCGTCATCGTCGCGGCCTGCTCCTGGATCGCGGCGACGACCTTGGGGTGCTGGTAGCCGATGTTGGTGAAGACGAGTCCGCTGGTGAAGTCGAGGTAGCGCCGGCCGTCGTAGTCCCAGAAGTACGACCCTTCGGCACCGGCCACGGCCGGCGGGTCGATGAGGTCCTGCGCGGACCAGGAGTGGAACACGTGCGCGCGGTCGGCGGCCTTGACGGCGGCACCGGCGGCGGGGTCCGGCCGGCCGGCCGGGGCGAACGGGGAGGGCTGAGGGGTCATGCGGCGAGCGTAGATGTCCGCGCGGGGGAGACGGTATCGGCGGCCTGTCTGCGGTCACGGGCTTTCCGCGACAGGTTGTCGGGGCGTACCGGGAGCGGCCCCGCGCGCTGTGACGCAATCGTGGACGGCGGCCCGCTGACCGCCCCGGGCCCCCGCACTATCCTCGGGCTGACGCAGGGCTGACGCACAGGGGCGTATCGGGGGATATCGGGGGAGGCGGAGCGGCCATGGAGAAGCTGGCGCCCGGCGATCCGCAGCGGATCGGCGCCTACCGGCTGCTGGCCCGCCTCGGGGCCGGCGGCATGGGCCAGGTCTACCTGGCCCGCTCGGACCGGGGCCGCACGGTCGCCGTGAAGCTGGTGCGGGGGGAACTGGCGCGGCGCGAGGAGTTCCGGGCGCGGTTCCGCCGGGAGGTGCGGGCCGCGCGCCGGGTCGGCGGCTCCTGGACGGCGCCGGTGCTGGACGCGGACACCGAGGCCGCCGTGCCGTGGGTCGCCACCGGGTACGTCGCCGGGCCCAGCCTCCAGCGGGTCGTCGGCCACGACCACGGCGCGCTGCCCGAGCGGTCGGTGCGCGTCCTGGCGGCCGGGCTGGCGTGCGCGCTGCGGGACATCCACTCGGCCGGGCTGGTCCACCGCGACCTCAAGCCGTCCAACGTGCTGGTCACCCTCGACGGCCCCCGGGTCATCGACTTCGGCATCGCGCGGGCGCTGGACACCGTCACCGAGGACGGGCTCACCCGCACCGGCGTGCTGGTCGGCTCGCCCGGCTTCATGGCCCCCGAGCAGGTGCGCGGCGGCCGGGTCACGCCCGCCTGCGACGTCTTCTGCCTCGGTTCGGTGCTCGTGTACGCGGCGACCGGCGCCCTGCCCTTCGGCACCGCCGACAGCGGCGTGCACGCGCTGATGTACCGCATCGCCGAGGAGGAACCCGACCTGACGGCGCTCCCCGAGGGCCTCGCCGGCCTGGTCCGCGCCTGCCTGGCGAAGGACCCGGCGGCGCGGCCCACCGTGGACCGGATCCTGCGGGACACCGGCGCCGAGGACGCGGTGCGCGACGGCCGCACCCCCGATCCCTGGCTGCCGAGCGCGCTGGTCGCCCAGCTCGGACGCCACGCGGTCGGGTTGCTGGAGAGGGAGGACCCGGGGGGCGCGGAGAGCCGGGGGGAACCGTCGCCTCCGGTTCCGGCCGAGTCGGCGGCGGCCTCCGCCGGGCGGGCGGCGGCTCCCGCGGACCCGGCGGCGGCTCCGGCCGATCCGGCGATGGCTCCCGCGGACCCGGCGGCG
This sequence comes from Streptomyces sp. NPDC047017, assembly GCF_040644175.1. Lineage (NCBI taxonomy): Bacteria > Bacillati > Actinomycetota > Actinomycetes > Kitasatosporales > Streptomycetaceae > Streptomyces > Streptomyces sp. NPDC047017. Next base: position 49,151 of record NZ_JBEYVW010000033.1, read on the forward strand.
GCTCCGGCCGATCCGGCGATGGCTCCCGCGGACCCGGCGGCGGCTCCGGCCGATCCGGCGGCGGACTCCGCTCCCGGGGTGCCGTACGCCGGTGCTGCGGCATCAGGCGCTGCCGACTCCACGCATACGCCTACGGCCACACCCACACCCACACCCGCCCCCGACCCCGAACACGCGGGAGCCCCCACCCCGCCGCCCGGCGACCCCGGCGGCGACGGCCGTGCCCCGCTGGGCCACCCGCCCACCCCGGCCACCGACCGGGCGACCCCACCGGCCCGACCGACCCCATCGGCCCCACTGGCCCAACCGGTCCCGCCGATCCCCTTAGTCCCGCCGCCCCCACCGCCCGCCCACCCGACGTACGACCACGACGGCGGCCCCGGCACCCCCCAGCCTCACCCCCACCCCTACCCCCACCTCCGACAGCACCCGTGGCCTTCCCTCCACCACTCCCCGCCGCCCGGCGGCCCCCTCCCCGAACCGCCGTCCGCCCCCTACCGCCCCCTCCCCTTCCCGCCCCCGCAGGAGCCCCGCCGCAACGGCCGCTACACCGCCGCGCTGCTCGTGGTGGCGCTGGTCGTGGCGCTGGGCGCGGGCGGCTCGGTGTACGCCCTGATGCGGGGCGGCGGCCAGGACGACCCGAACGGGCCCGGCCCGAACCCCGCCCCCACCGCGACCGACCCGACCGGCCCCGACCCGTCTCCCACGGCCCCCACCGCCTCGCCCGGTACACCGTCCCCAGCGAGCGGAGTGATCCCCTCCGGCTACCTCGGCACCTGGACGGCGACCGTCACCAACGCCTTCGGCGCCAACCCCCGCCGCCTCACCCTCACTCAGGGGCGGGTCGGCGATCCGGTCCTCACCCTGGTCGCCGACGGCCCCACCGCGTCCGGCGGCACCTACCACTGCGACTTCCGGGCCCCGCTCAGCAGTAGGCCGGCCGGCGGCGGCTCACTGGAGATCGGCCCGTCCACCGTGACGACCGGCAAGGAGTCCTCCGGCTGCAGCCCCGGCACGGCCACCGAGATCACCCTCCTGCCGGACGGCGGCCTCCAGCGCGTCAACCCGGACACCGGCGAGGAGCTGACGTACACCCGGCACGGCTGAGCGGGCCGGCCGCCGCGCGGTCACCGCGGCTCCGGCGGCCGCTGGCGCGGCATGTTCGGGCGCGCGCCGCCGGGCGGCAGCGGGAAGCGGCCCTGCCCGGCGGCGCCCACCTCCGGCCGCCCGCCGCCCGCCACCGCCGACTGGAGCCCCATGGGGGCCGCGCCGATACGGAACTCGACCATCCAGTCCGCCGTCTCGGTGCGCACCAGCTCGGTCACGTCCTCCGAGAAGCGCCGCAGCACCCCCAGGCACCGCTCGGCGGCCTCGCCGGCCGTCCCCTCGGTCGGGCCCAGCACCTCCCGGACGCTCTCCGACGCCCAGTCGAACTGGAGCAGTTGCAACCGCCGCTGGACGGCCTGCGCGGTCGCCACGTCCCGCATCCACCCCGAGGTCACCCCGAAGTACCGGTCGATGCCGACGCACGCCCCCGACAGCAGCAGCGCCAGGTACCCCCAGGGCGCGATCCCGCCGAGCACCCCGGTCAGGTCCAGCAACGGCAGCCCCGCCCCGGCGACCGCGCCCACCGCGGCCCCGCACCGCAGCACCCGCGCCCCGCGCCGCTTGCCCACCCGCTCCGCGAGGTACCAGGCCGCGGTCTGCAGGGCGCCCCGCTCCACCCACCGGTACAGCTCGTCCAGCCGCTGGGCCGGCTCGCCCCAGTCGCCGAGCGGGAACGGCCGCCCGGTCAGGTCGCCCGGCCGCGGTCCGGCCGCCCCGTCGCCCCGCCCGTCCCGAGGCGGACGCTCGGGCTGCATCTCCGGCTGACCCACCCGGCACTCCCTACTGGTCACGGTCTGTGAGGCCCTGCCGGGCACGTGCGATCGCGGTCGGTGACCCCGGCGGACCCGCCGGACCCCTTCCTACCGCCCAATGGGTGGCGAAGAGGAAGGAAGCACCGCTTTTCCGTCCGGAAGAGGGCCTTGATCAGGTATAGGACTCCCCCGGAACGCACCGGAACTCACTCGAAAGAGTGGCGGAGCGCTGCCCGCCCGGACCACGTAGGCTCGTGCCAGCGGGGATTCGCCGGGTGACCGGCGGCCGCTCCCCGCCCCGGGCGAGCCGTCCGGGCGAGCCGTACGAACGCAGGAGCTGATCGTGATTCCCGGTGGTGGCCAGCCCAACATGCAGCAGCTGCTCCAGCAGGCCCAGAAGATGCAGCAGGACCTGGCGCGGGCCCAGGAGGAACTGGGGCGGACCGAGGTCGAAGGGCAGGCGGGCGGCGGCCTGGTGAAGGCCACCGTCACCGGCGCGGGCGAGCTGCGCGGCCTCACGATCGACCCCAAGGCGGTGGATCCGGAGGACACCGAGACCCTCGCCGACCTGATCGTCGCGGCCGTCCAGGCGGCCAACGAGAACGCCCAGGCCCTCCAGCAGCAGAAGCTCGGCCCGCTGGCCCAGGGCCTCGGCGGCGGCAGCGGTATCCCCGGGCTGCCTTTCTAGGCCGCCCGCGGGCAACTACCGTACGAACCGAAGCACTCCAGCAGACACCGAAGCACTCCAGCAGCACCGAAGCACCCGGGCGCACCGCAGCACCCGGGCCCCGCAGGAAGGACGGCAGTCCGTTGTACGAAGGCGTGGTCCAGGACCTCATCGACGAGCTGGGGCGGCTGCCCGGCGTCGGTCCCAAGAGCGCGCAGCGGATCGCCTTCCACATCCTGCAGGCGGAGCCGACGGACGTACGGCGGCTCGCCCAGGCCCTGCTGGAGGTCAAGGCGAAGGTCCGCTTCTGCGCGGCCTGCGGCAACGTGGCGCAGGAGGAGCTGTGCGGCATCTGCCGCGACAGCCGCCGCGACCCCGCCGTGATCTGCGTCGTCGAGGAGCCCAAGGACGTCGTCGCGATCGAGCGCACCCGCGAGTTCCGCGGCCGTTACCACGTCCTCGGCGGGGCGATCAGCCCGATCGAGGGCGTCGGCCCGGACGACCTGCGCATCCGCGAACTGCTGGCCCGCCTCGCCGACGGCACGGTCACGGAACTCATCCTGGCCACCGACCCCAATCTCGAAGGCGAGGCGACGGCGACGTACCTCGCCCGCATGATCAAGCCCATGGGCCTGAAGGTCACCCGCCTGGCCAGCGGCCTCCCGGTGGGTGGTGACCTGGAATACGCGGACGAGGTGACCCTCGGCCGCGCCTTCGAGGGGAGACGACTCCTAGATGTCTGACGCCACGCTGCACGCGACCAGCCAGAATCCCGACGACTTCGCGGTCCAGATCGCCGACCAGATCGAGAGCTTCCTGGTCGCCGTCTCCGAGGTCGCCAAGGGCGACGAGCCCGACTCCGCGGTGCCCTTCCTCCTCCTCGAAGTCTCCCAGCTGCTGCTGGCCGGCGGCCGGCTCGGCGCGCACGAGGACATCGTCCCCGACGAGCGCTACGAGCCCGATCCCGGACCCGAGCAGGACGTGGACGTCCTGCGCGAGAACCTGGCCCGCCTGCTGGAGCCGATCGACGTCTACTCCGAGGTCTTCGACCCCTACGAGCCGCGCCGCGCCCCGGTGCCCGCCCGTATCTCGGACGACCTCGCGGACGTCATGGCCGACCTGCGCCACGGCATGGCCCACTACCGCGCGGGCCGCACCACCGAGGCCCTGTGGTGGTGGCAGTTCTCCTACTTCTCCAACTGGGGCGGCACCGCCTCCGCCACCCTGCGCGCCCTCCAGTCGCTGGTCGCGCACGTCCGCCTCAACCAGCCCCTGGCGGAGCTGGACGGCCTCGACACCGACCAGGGCATCGGTGACGAGACCCTGGAGTTCGAGGCCGGGCAGGTCATGGCGGAGGAGATCGGCGGCCCGCTGGGCCTGCGCGGCGCGGGCCAGTAGCACCGCGGGCGCGAGCCGGTAGTACCGATGCGCGGGCCGGCGGGGCCGGGTACCCGGCGCCGCCGGGACGGCGCGCGTGACGCCGTGTGACGCCGCCCACGTTCCGAGTGCCGGTCCGCCTCCTGGGCATGAGCTGTCCTGACCGGCGGGCGCCGGACATCTCACGATGCGATATCGCAGAAGGGAGATTCGGACGCTCGATAGACTGAGCCGACCGCACCGCACCTGCGTATGTGCGGGAGCACACGGACTGAGCGAGGAGCGCACGTGGGCCTTGTCGTGCAGAAGTACGGAGGCTCCTCCGTAGCCGATGCCGAGGGCATCAAGCGCGTCGCCAAGCGGATCGTGGAAGCCAAGAAGAACGGCAACCAGGTGGTTGTCGTGGTCTCCGCGATGGGCGACACGACGGACGAGCTGATCGATCTCGCCGAACAGGTATCCCCGATGCCTGCCGGGCGTGAGTTCGACATGCTGCTGACCGCCGGGGAGCGCATCTCCATGGCGCTGCTGGCCATGGCGATCAAGAACCTGGGCCACGAGGCCCAGTCCTTCACCGGCAGCCAGGCAGGTGTGATCACCGACTCGGTCCACAACAAGGCCCGGATCATCGACGTCACGCCGGGCCGCATCCGGACCGCGCTGGACGAGGGCAACATCGCCATCGTCGCCGGTTTCCAGGGTGTCAGCCAGGACAAGAAGGACATCACCACGCTAGGGCGGGGCGGCTCCGACACGACCGCCGTGGCCCTCGCCGCCGCCCTCGACGCCGAGGTCTGCGAGATCTACACCGACGTCGACGGTGTGTTCACCGCCGACCCGCGCGTGGTGAAGAAGGCCCGGAAGATCGAGTGGATCTCGTTCGAGGACATGCTCGAACTGGCCGCCTCCGGGTCCAAGGTGCTGCTCCACCGGTGTGTGGAGTACGCCCGCCGGTACAACATCCCGATCCACGTCCGCTCCTCCTTCAGCGGGCTGCAGGGCACGTGGGTCAGCAGCGAGCCGATCGAGCAAGGGGACAAGCAGGTGGAGCAGGCCATCATCTCCGGTGTCGCGCACGACACCTCCGAGGCCAAGATCACGGTCGTCGGCGTGCCGGACAAGCCCGGCGAGGCCGCCTCCATCTTCCGTACGATCGCCGATGCCGAGATCAACATCGACATGGTCGTGCAGAACGTGTCCGCCGCCTCCACCGGCCTGACGGACATCTCCTTCACGCTGCCCAAGGCCGAGGGCCGCAAGGCCATCGACGCGCTGGAGAAGAACCGCCCGGGCATCGGCTTCGACTCGCTGCGCTACGACGACCAGATCGGCAAGATCTCCCTGGTCGGCGCGGGCATGAAGACCAACCCGGGCGTCACGGCCGACTTCTTCACCGCGCTGTCCGACGCGGGCGTGAACATCGAGCTGATCTCGACCTCCGAGATCCGCATCTCGGTGGTCACCCGCAAGGACGACGTGGCGGAGGCCGTCCGCGCCGTGCACAGCGCCTTCGGGCTCGACACCGAGAGCGACGAGGCCGTCGTCTACGGCGGCACCGGGCGATGACCGTCCCCCGCCGGGACGCCGGGCACGGAGGCGTACGACGATGACCGCCCGACCGGCGCTCGCGGTCGTGGGAGCGACCGGGGCCGTCGGCACGGTCCTGCTCCAGATCCTGTCCCAGCGCGCGGACATCTGGGGCGAGATCCGCCTGATCGCCTCCCCGCGCTCGGCCGGCCGCAAGCTGACCGTGCGCGGTGAGCAGGTCGAGGTCGTCGCGCTGGACGAGGACGCCTTCACCGGGGTGGACATCGCCCTGTTCGGCGTCCCCGACGAGATCGCCGCCCGGTGGGCGCCCGTCGCGGCGGCCGCGGGCGCGGTCGTCGTCGACCACTCCGGGGTCTTCCGCACCGACCCCGACGTCCCGCTGGTCGTCCCCGAGATCAACGCGCACGCGGTGCGCCGCCGGCCGCGCGGGATCGTCTCCAGCCCGGACTGCGCCACGCTCACCATGATCGTGGCGCTGGGCGCGCTGCACGCCGAGTTCGGGCTGCGCGAGCTGGTGGTCTCCTCGTACCAGGCGGCGAGCCAGGCCGGGCACGCGGGCGTGCGGACGCTGCGCGGCCAGCTCTCGCTGGTCGCCGGCACCGACCTGGGCACGGGCCCCGGTGACGTACGGCGGGCGGTCGGGGACGACACCGGGCCGTTCCCGGAGCCGGTCGCGCTGAACGTCGTGCCGTGGGCCGGGACGCTGTGCGACGAGGGCTGGTCCTCGCAGGAGATGGCGGTGCGCGCGGAGACCCGCAAGATCCTCGGCCTGCCGCAGCTCCCGGTCGCCGTGACCTGCGTACGCGTCCCGGTGATCACCACGCACTCGCTCACCGTGCACGCCCGCTTCGAGGGCGAGGTCACCGTCGACAAGGCCCGCGAGATCATCGCCACCGCCCCCGGGGTGGTGCTCTACGACGATCCGGCCGCGGGCGAGTTCCCCACCCCCGCCGACGTGGTGGGCACCGATCCGACGTGGGTGGGGCGGGTGCGGCGCGCGCTCGACGACCCCACCGCGCTCGAACTCTTCGTCTGCGGGGACAACCTGCGCAAGGGCGCCGCGCTCAACATGGCGCAGATCGCGGAGCTGGTGGCGGCCGGGCCGGAGTGAGCCGTGGGCCGGATCGCCGGAAGGGCCGCCGAGGGGCCCGCCGCAAGAAAGTCATGGCCATGACCGGGTTCCTTTGTAGGATTATGAGAATTCGGTAGGAGAACGGGGCCCGGCTGCCGGCCGGTCCCCACCGGAACCGTGCCGCCCCGGCGCCCGACGAGTCCTCTCCCCGCCTTCCGCAACCACGCGGAGGGCGGGGAGCGTCTTTGCGGACGCCCTTCGGGGGCGCGGGGCCGCCGCGGGGCGTGGGGGCGCCCCCGGGACGTCTCGCGGCCTGTCCCGGCAGGCCGTGACCTAGGGGAAGAGCGGAACGGATGAGGGCAAGTGGGGCGCAGGCCGTGGCGCCGCCCGACGCGCGACCGGCGTCGGCCGCGGCACCCGGCTCGCCCGGGGCGAACGTGACGCCCGGCGCGTACAACCCCCGAGGGGGGCGGCGTGTCCAACTGGCGTGGCAGAGGTACTCGACTTCGGCGCGGCCCCCCGCGGCACCGCTCTCCGGCCGCCCCGTCCGGGGCTGCGACCGCGTATGCCCGTACCCGGGACGTTCGACCAGCCGGGTCCGTCCGGGCCGTCTCGTCCAGCCGGTCCAGCCGGTCCGTCCGGGCCGGCTCGTCCGTCCGGTCCGTCCGGCGGCATGCCGGTGATCGCCCCCATGCCCGCCGCGCGGCCCGCCCGCATCCCGAACCAGCGCGAGGGCGCCGCGGAGACCGCGGCGGCCGGTACCACCGTCGACCACCTCACCGAGACCTACCGCGCCCACTACCGCTCCCTGCTGGGCCTGGCCGCCCTCCTCCTCGACGACACCGCCTCGTGCGAGGACGTCGTCCAGGAGGCGTTCATCCGCGTCCACTCGGCCCGCAAGCGCGTCCGCGAGCCGGAGAAGACCCTCGCCTATCTGCGGCAGACGGTCGTCAACCTTTCGCGCTCCGCGCTGCGCCGCCGCATCCTCGGCCTCAAGCTGCTGTCCAAGCCGATGCCGGACATGGCCAGCGCCGAGGAGGGCGCCTACGACCAGCTGGAGCGTGACTCGCTGATCCAGGCCATGAAGGGCCTGCAACGCCGCCAGCGCGAGGTGCTGGTGCTGCGCTACTTCGCCGACATGACCGAGGCGCAGGTCGCCGAGACCCTCGGGATATCCATCGGCTCGGTCAAGGCGTACGGCTCGCGCGGTATCGCCGCGCTCCGGATCGCCATGGAGGCCCGGGCATGACGGAGCACGCCGAGGGGCACGACGGGCACGAGCGGCGGGACACGCCGGGGCGCCACGGACCCACGGAACGGCCGGAGCCGGAACGGTTGGACCCGGAACGGTCGGAGCCGGAACGGTCGGAGCCGACGCGGCCGCCGCGGGGGCGCCAGAACACGCCGACGCACGCTGGGAACGCAACAGTGAACGACAGCCCCGACGCACAGGGCCCCGAAGGGCTCGACCCGGACGAGCTGGCCCTGCGCGGGATGCTGCACCGGGCGGTCGAGGAGGTCGAGCCGCGCGACGGCACGCTGGACCACCTGCGGCGCGCGGTCCCCGCCCGGCGGGCCCGCAAGCGGCACGCGGCCGTCGGCATGGCCGCCGCGGCCCTCTTCCTCGGCACCGCCGTCCCGGCGCTGGTGCATGTCTCCGACACCGCCTCCGACACCGGTACGGCCATGGCGGGCCAGGCCACCCGGGCCCGGGGCGGTACCGGCCACGGCAAGGACCCGGACGGCGGACGGGGCCCGTCCGGCGGCGCCACGGGCACGGACGGCGGCCGGGACGCGGGCGGCCGCACGGGCGGTCCCGGGGGCGGCGGGAGCACCGCGTCCGGCGGCGTCCCGGGCGACGTCACGGGCGATCCCTCGGCCTCCGCCCGCACCGGCGCCCCCATGTGCACGGCGGCCCAGCTCGGCGCCGCCACGGCGACCGTCGGCGCCCCCGACGCCTCGGGCGCCGTCTACGGGGCGTTCCACATCACCAACGTCTCCTCCGCCGGCTGTACCGTCGGCGGCCCGGGCACGGTGACCGTACGCGCCCAGGGCGCGGCCGACGCCTCTCGGGTCAGCTCGGTGCAGCACACCGACGGTGACGCGGCGGCCGGGCTGCCCGGCCTGTCCACCGAGGTCTCCGGGCTGGTCCTGTCGCCGGGTACGGCGTACGAGGTGAAGTTCGCCTGGGTGCCCGCCGAGAGCTGTCCCACCGGCGGCGGCAGTGGTGGCGGCGGCACCGAGACCGGCGGTCCCTCGCCCGACCCCTCGCCCAGCCAGGGCCCGAGCGCGACGGGCGGCCCGGCGGCCGCGGGCGACGGCGGCCCCGCGCCCCAGCTCGTACGGGAGGAGGCCGGCGGGAAACCGGAGGGCAGCGTCCTGGTCTCGCACACCCCGGAGGCCGGCTCCCCGGCGGTCTCGGTGACGGTCCCGGACGCCTGCGCGGGCACGGTCTACCGGACCGGGGTGCTGGCGACGTCGGGGTCCTAGTACTGCAACGGTGGTTGTTCTGATTGCTGGGCAGTTCAGGGGCTGTGCCCGCGTCGTTTGCAGTGACTGGCCCGGGCTTGGTGCTGGCGTCTGCGGCGCCATGTCGACCAGTGCAGGATGTGGTCAACCGGGGTGGGTCGGCGGTTGGTGAGGCGGGTAATCAGTCGTCGGATTTCGGCGAGGCTGAGGTGGATGAGCTGGGAGGATCCGTTTCTGCTTTCCCGATGTCCAGCTGGCGGGCCCGCAGGACGGTGAGGCAGGCGTGGGCGGCCATGGCGAGGGTCATGTGGCGATGCCAGCCGGGATAGCGGCGGACCTGGTAGTCGTCCAGGCCGCACTCCTGCTTCGCCGTCTGGAAGCACTCCTCAACAG